>VFMC01000144.1 GCA_006515795.1 Acidimicrobiaceae bacterium
GACTCGGCGTCGGAGCTGGTGCAGCAGGCCGACCTGGCGATGTACACCGCGAAGCGTGCCGGTCGCCGGCACGTCGCCGTCTTCGATCAGGAGATGCGCGTACGAGCCGACCATCGGATGGAGCTCGAAGCCGAGCTGCGCGTCGCCTTGCGGCTAGGGCAGATCGAGCTGCGCTATCAGCCGATCGTCAACACCTCGTCAGGGGAGGTCCTGGGGTTCGAGGCGCTGGCGCGGTGGAACCATCCGATGCGTGGAATGCTCCGCCCGAAGGAGTTCATGCACGTGGTCGACAGCGCTGGTTTCGCCACGGCGCTGGGTGAGTTCGTGGTCCGCGAGGCGGCGGCGACAGCAGCGATGATGCGCCTCGTCGCACCGCAGCTCACGATGTCGATCAACCTCTCGTCGAGCCAGCTCGCCGATAGTCGCCTCGTCGACCTGGTCGCCGACGCACTCGCTCAGGCACAGCTGCCGGCGTCGGCACTGAGCATCGAGATCACCGAGGAGATCGTGATGGAGGAGCTGTCGAAGGCGCGGCCACGACTCGACGCGCTTCGCCAACTCGGGGTGCGGTTCGCGATCGACGATTTCGGCACCGGGTACTCGAACCTGGCGATGCTGAAGCAGTTCCCTGCCGACTACGTGAAGATCGACCGCAGCCTGATCCACGGTGAGGCCGAGTTGGTCGGCCTCATCTTGTCGCTCACCCGCGAGCTCGGCTTCGCGGCCATCGCCGAAGGTGTCGAGACGATCGACCAACTGGCCGAGTTGCGCCGCCTCGGATGCCACCACGCACAGGGCTACTACTTCTCCCAGCCGCTCGACACGGCCGACGCGATGGCGTTCTTGGTGAGCACCGAACAGATCGACCTCGGGAGCTGACGGCGCGCCGGAAGCCTCAGCGCGGCAAACGCCCGATCAAAGCCGCCAGCAGTCGCGCCCGGTCGGGCATCGTGGCCACTTCCACGTACTCGTGATCGGCGTGCGCACCGCCGCCCACGGCGCCGAGACCATCGAGCGTGGGCACGCCGATCGCCGCCGTGAAGTTGCCGTCGCTCCCCCCGCCGACGGCGACACCCACCACGGCCGGCAGGCCTATGTCGGACGCTGCTTGCTGGGCCACCGGGAACAGACCGGCCGACGCCGACGGATGCATCGGCGGGCGGTCGATGCCACCGCGCACCTCGATCGTGGCTTCCGGCACCGACGTGGAGAGCGACGCCATCAGCTCCTCCACCCGCGCTTTCTCGCTCGGCTCGACGATCCGCACGTCGATCTTCACCCGCGTCTCCGCGGGCACCACGTTCTCGGCGGTCCCACCGGCGATCACCGTGGGCGTGACCGTGGTGGCTCGTTCCGGGTTTCCGAAGCGTGAGATCGCGGTGATCAGTTCGGCGGCGGCGATCAGGCTGTTGACGCCCTTCTCCGGCTCGAGACCGGCGTGCGATGCTCGTCCACTGACGATCACCTCGAACGTGCCGGTGCCCTTGCGGGCGGTCTTCAACGCTCCGCCATCGGCACTCGGCTCCAGTACCAGCACCCGGCCGCAGGCCAGGGCGCGCTGTTCGAGCAACGGGCGCGACGCCCGTGAACCGACCTCCTCGTCGGCGGTGAACAGCAGCTCGACGGACGAAGGATCGGCCAACGAGGCCACCGCGTGGATGGCTTGCACGATGCCGGCCTTCATGTCGAAGACGCCTGGGCCCGTCGCCTTGCCGCCGGCCACCCGGAACGGACGCTTCGCCAACGCCCCGATCGGGAAGACCGTGTCGTGGTGGCCGAGCAAAAGCACCGTGGTGGTGTCGCTGCCACGCCAGTGCACGTGCGGGCCGGCGTCGCTGGCGACGAGGGTCGGCGCCGAACCGAGCCGTCGTTCGATGATGCCGGCCAGCACCTGCGCACAAGTGGTGAGCGCCGAGACATCGCCGGACGGCGACTCGACCTCGACCAGGGCGGCCAGATCCACCAACATCTCGTCGAGCTCGATCATGCGCGGCATGGCCAATGCTTAGCGCATCGGGAACCGCGACGAGCCGTGACGGGGCGGTCGTCGATATCGGCATCTCCTCGACAGGCCCGGCCGTGCTCCAATGGGGCCATGCACGATCGCGACGACCTCGCCGCGTTTCTGAGAGCGCGGCGTGATGCGCTCCGACCCACCGACGTCGGGCTGCCGGTCGGGCGGGCACGGAGGACCCCCGGGCTGCGGCGCGAAGAGATCGCCATGCTCGCCGGCGTCTCGGTCACCTGGTACACCTGGCTCGAACAGGGCCGGCCGATCAACGCGTCGACGGACGTGCTCGAGGCACTCGCCCGCGCCCTGCGTCTCGACGAAGCCGGGCGCGACCACCTGCTCGCTCTCGCCGCCCGCGAACCGGCACCGTCGCAGCCGATCGACCACGCTCCCGATGCGCTGGTCCGGTTGATCCGGGCGATGGAACCGGCTCCGGCCTACGTGCTCGGCCCGCGATGGGAGTTCTTGGCCTGGAACCGCAACCAGGCGCTGCTCTATCCAGGGATCGAACGGCTGGCCGGGGCGGAGTGCAACCTGCTGTGGGCCGTGTTCGCCGATCCGGCCACGCGAGCGTTGATCGCCGACTGGCCCGATCAGGCCCAACGGATCCTCGCCGAGTTCCGAGCCGGCACGGCCCGGCTTCGATCCGATCCACACGTGGTCGAACTGATCGACGGGCTCGCCGCGACCAGCGAGGAGTTCTCGAAATGGTGGCGAGAAGCCGACGTCGCCAGCTTCCGGACCCGGCTCAGGCGGTACGAGCACCCCCGGGCGGGCACCCTGGTGTTCGAGTACCAGCAGCTCACGCCGAGTGAGTGGCCGACGTTGCGCGTTGTCTGCCAGCTTCCCGTGCCCGGCGACGACAGCGCCGACCGGCTCGCCGCGTGGCGCGAGATCGCATGACCCGCTCGGCGTTGGACCGGACGGGGCCGGCTCGCGAGACTGCCGGGATGACCACCGCCACCACCGATGCCGCAGGTCGCGAGCTCGCCGCCGTGCAGGCAGCGGTCGCCGATCTGCTCGCGAGCTGCGATCCCACGACCGTCGACGACCGCACCTTCCGCGGCGCCCGCTACGACGCAGGGTTGGCGTGGGTGCACTTCCCCGTTGGATTCGGAGGGCTCGGGGCGCGGCCCGACCTCAATCGCCGAGTCGAAGAAGCTGTGCGCCGAGCAGGGGCCAAGGCCCAGGACCCATCCACGTTCTTCATCGCGCTGGCCGGGCCCACCATCGCCACGCACGGCACCGACGAGCAGCGCCGGCGTTTCCTCCGACCGATGTTCACCGGCGAGGAGCGGTGGTGCCAGCTGTTCAGCGAACCTGGCGCCGGAAGCGACTTCGCCGGTCTCGGCACCAGCGCGGCACGCGACGGTGACGAGTGGATCGTGAACGGCCAGAAGGTGTGGAACACCGTCGCCCACGTGGCTGACCGGGGCATGCTCGTCACCCGCACCGACCCCGAGCAACCCAAGCACAAGGGCATGACGTACTTCGCCCTCGACATGCGCACGCCAGGTGTCGAGGTGCGCCCGCTTCGCCAGATCACGGGTGAAGCGGAGTTCAACGAGGTCTACCTGACCGACGCCCACGTTCCCGACAGCGACCGCATCGGCGACACCGGCGAAGGGTGGCGCGTCGCGCTCACCACGTTGATGAACGAAAGGACCGCGATCGGCGCCGGTTCGGGATCGCGGCGCCGCGGGCCGATCGACGAAGTCCTCTCGATCTGGTCGTCGCTCCCTGCCGATGGACGCACGGCGGCACGTCGCGACCAGCTCATGCGGCTGTGGTGCTCGTCGGAGGCGATGCGCCTCACCAACGCGAGGGCGGCGGCCACTGCCAGGGCCGGCAACCCGGGGCCCGAGGGCTCGATCTCGAAGCTCGCGCTCGCCGATCTGAACAAGCGGATCTCCGAGCTCGGAATCGATCTGCTCGGCGCCGACGGCCAGGTCGGCTACGACTACACCTTCCGCCGCCCCGAGGCCCTGTCGGTCGATGGGCTCGAGCATGGGATCCGGCACGCGTTCCTCCGTGCCCGGGCAAACTCGATCGAAGGCGGAACCAGCGAGATCATGCGCAACATCCTCGGCGAGCAGGTGCTCGGCCTGCCGGGCGAGCCGAGGGTCGACAAGGATCAGCCGTGGAACAAGGTCCCGCGGAACTGACCCGCCCGACGACTAACCGGCCGACTGGAGCAACCCGATGACGAACCACGAGCTCGTCCCAGACGTCACACCCGCAGAGGTGGGTCTCGACGCTTCCCGCTTGGCCCGCATCGATCGGCACTTCGAGCGCTACGTCGATGACGGCCGCCTGGCCGGGTGGATGCTCACGATCGCCCGCGAGGGTCGCGTCGCCCACGTGTCGATGTGCGGGCACCGCGACCGGGAGGCAGGGCTGGCGGTCTCCTCCGACACGATCTGGCGGCTGTACTCGATGACCAAGCCGATCACATCGGTCGCCGCACTGATGCTGTGGGAGAGGGGCGCGTTCGAGCTGCACGACCCGGTCAGCAACTTCCTGCCCGAGTTCTCCGAGCCGATGGTCTGGCGGGCGGGGTCGGTCACCCGACCGATCCTCGAGCCGGCGACCGAACAGATGCAGATGTGGCATCTGCTCACGCACACCTCTGGCCTCACCTACGGCTTCATGTACGCACACCCGCTCGACGAGCTGTACCGGCGCGCCGGTTTCGAATGGGGTGTGCCCAACGATGTCAGCCTCGCCGGGCTGTGCGAGCGGCTCGCGACACTGCCACTGCTGTTCCAGCCAGGAACCGAGTGGAACTACTCGATGTCGACCGACGTGCTCGGACGTGCCCTCGAGGTGGTCAGCGGGCAGCCGCTCGACGAGCTGCTCGGCGCGTCGGTGTTCGAGCCGCTAGGCATGATCGACACCGCGTTCTTCGTGCCCGAATCCGATCACGATCGGCTGGCGATGCTCTACGGTGCGCACCCCACCACGGCACTGGCGATGCGTCTCGAAACCGCTGCGGAAGTGGCCAAGCACCGACCGCAGGCCGCCCTCGGCGGAGGAGGGCTCGTCGGTACAGCTCGCGACTACCACCGCTTCGCGGAGATGCTCCGCAACGAAGGCGAGCTCGACGGAGTTCGCCTGCTGTCGCCACGAACGGTGCGGTACGCCGCATCCAACCACCTCCCGGGTGGCGTCGACCTCACCGCCTTCGGGAGGCCGCTGTTCGCCGAGACCACCTTCGACGGGGTGGGT
>VFMC01000561.1 GCA_006515795.1 Acidimicrobiaceae bacterium
GGGAAGCGATCTGCTCGGTTGCCGAGAAGCTGGGACCGAAGGCCGAGACGGTCAGGTTGTGGGTTCGCCGGGCGGAGACCGACAGCGGTCGCCGTCCCGGCGCGACCACTGACGAGCTGGTCGAGCTGAAGCGGTTGAAGCGTGAGAACGCCGAGCTGCGCCGGGCCAACGACATCTTGAAGGCTGCTGCGCATTTCTTCGGGGCGGAGCTCGACCGCCAGTCCACGAAGTGATCGCGTTCATCGACGCCAACCGGCACCGGGTGTCGGGCGCGTTGCGTTGGGGGATCGAGCCGATCTGTGCGGTGTTGCAGATCGCCCCGTCGACGTATCATGCCGCCAAGAAGCGCCCGCCGTCGGCGCGGTCGGTCCGCGACGCCGAACTCAAGCCGCAGGTGCTGCGGGTGTGGGAACAGAACCTGTCCGTCTACGGCGCGGACAAGGTGTGGGATCAGTTGAACAAAGACGGTGTCCGGGTCGCCCGCTGCACTGTCGAGCGGCTGATGGCCGACCTGGGGGTGCAGGGCTGCCGGCGTGGCCGGCTGTGGGTGCGCACCACCGAAGGCGACGACCGGCTCGACCGGCCCGCTGATCTGGTCGAGCGCCGGTTCCGGGCGCCGGCCCCGAACCGGTTGTGGGTCGCGGATCTGACCTACGTCAAGACGCACTCCGGGTGGGTCTACGTGGCGTTCATCGTCGAGGTGTTCTCGCGGATGGTCGTCGGCTGGCAAGCGTCTCGTTCGCTGCGCTCGGACCTGGCGATCGACGCGCTCGAGATGGCCGTGTTCAACCGTCAACGCGCCGGCGCGGACCTGTCCGAGCTGGTCCATCACAGTGACAGGGGCGTGCAATATCTCAGCGTGCGTTACTCCGAGCGGCTGGCCGACAACGAGATCGTCGCGTCGGTCGGATCCAAGGGAGACAGCTTCGATAACGCGATGGCCGAGTCTTTCAACGGGCTCTACAAGTGGGAGCTGATCTACCCGAAGGGTCCATGGCGTGGCCTCGATGACGTCGAGTTCGCGACCCTCACCTACGTCGACTGGTTCAACAACCGTCGCCTCCACGGCGAGATCGAACCCGGGCCCGGCTTCACGACACCGGCGGCGTTCGAGGCCGACCACTACCGTCAAACCATCTCCGCCGAACCGGTGAAGACACAAACCACCGAGCCTCTATGAAACCCGGGGCGCTTCAACTGCCCCACCGACCCCACCGAAAAACAGGCGTTCCTCCGCGCCCACGCCCTACTCC
>VFMC01000145.1:0-5549 GCA_006515795.1 Acidimicrobiaceae bacterium
CGCCGGTCGCGACCCCGGTCGCCACGCCGAGGGTGCCGCCCGCAGCGGTCGGCGGCGGTAGGACGGCTGCCACATCGGGGCGGAGTGCCCAGCCCACAAGAGACGCGCCGGCCGCGAGCTCGAGCCCGGCGGGGATGTCCATCGCCGGATCGTCGGTGGCTGCACGGGCATCGCTGCGAGACACCAGCACGAGGTTGGCCAGCGGTACACCGGCCAGTCGCGCCGCCTCCGTGAGCAGCCCGGTCCGGTAGTCGTCGAGACCGTCGTCGTGCACGAGGACGACGGCGCCGGGCTCGGCGCTGTTGCGTTCGCGTGCGGTTCCGAGGATCGACGAGACGAGGTGGCCGATCAGCGACTCGACACCGTATGGCGTCCCGCCGACGATCCTCGGGGCCGGGTCGCCGAGCTGCTGCACGAACTCGCGCGTGACGTGTTGCACGTCGGACGGATCCGTGTTGGCGACGTCGGCTCCTGCCAGGAGCCGGCCGTTGGCGACTGCCACCACCGATTCGACGGTGGCGCCATCGATGCTGCTCTGTTCAGCGCCATCGCGACTGATCGTGGCCCAGGCCGTGTGGGCGGACCCGACATCGATGCCAAGTCTGTACGTCATCAGAACCTCGCCCCTCCTCGTCCCTGGTCGTCCCTGGTCGTCCCTCGTCAGCGGTGTGATCGGTCCCATCGGGCGGGATCGGTCGCCGTCGGGCGCCGCGGTCAATCTAGCCATTGGCGGCCAGGGTCGGCCCGGCACGGTGGCCGAGTTGCCGAGTTGCCGAGTCGGGACCTTGTTCCCTGGCGAGTCGCCCTGGCAACGATGAGTCTTCGACTATGCGACTCGAGATCACCCGCCGAGCCGAGCTCGCGGTGCGGGCGATGGTGTTCCTCGGCAGCGTCGGCGGTCGTGTCAAGAGCCGCGAGATCGCGCTCGAGCTCGCAACGACGTCGATGTTCGTGCCGCAGGTGGTCGGTCCGCTGGTGAAGGCCGGCTGGGTGCAATCCCACGCGGGACCGACTGGCGGCTACAACGCTTGTGTCGATCTCCGCGACCTCAGCGTGCTCGACGTGGTCGATCGACGGTGTGACGGATTCCGGCAGGTGCGTGGTCGCCGATCGACCATGCGCCTCCGGTGCGCCGTGTGCGTTGCACGCCGGATGGGTGCGCGCCAGGCAAGAGCTGGTACGGGCACTCGGGGAGACCCGACTGTCGGAGCTGGCCACGGCGAGATGACCGATGACAAGCAGATGTCGACAAGACAGGAGATGAGCTGATGGAGACGATCGATCCAACGATGACCCTTGGTGCGTTGGTCAACGCCCACCCCGAGCTGGCGCGCGAGTTCGAGCGCCGCGGGCTCGACTACTGCTGTGGCGGGGGCAGATCGCTGACCGATGCGTGCGCCGGCCGAGGTCTCGATCCGTCCGCCGTGGCAGCCGAGCTGGCCGAGGCGACGACCGGACACGATGCCGGCGACTGGTCCGCCATGAACGCTGCCGACCTGGTCGACCACCTCGAGGCAACGCACCACCGCTACCTGTGGGACGAGCTGCCGCGTTTGTCAGCCCTGGTGGCCAAGATCGTGTCCGTCCATGGCGACCATCACCCCGAGCTCCTCGCCGTCGCATCTTGCTACGAGGCGGTCAGAGCCGACCTGGAACCACACCTGCGCAAGGAGGAGCGCGTCCTGTTCCCGATGATCCGCGAACTGCAGGGTGCAACCTCGCTGACGGAGTTCCACTGCGGCACGTTGCGCAACCCGATCGGCGTGATGCTGCGCGAGCACGACGCTGTGGGCGACCTCCTCGCCCGGCTGCGTCAGCTGACCGGCGGCTACCAGCCGCCCGCTGATGGATGTGCTTCCTACATCGCGTGCTTCGCCGCGTTGTCCGAGCTGGAGGCCGACACCCACCTGCACATACACAAGGAGAACAACCTTCTCTTCCCGCTCGTTGTGCGGTTGGAAGCCGAGCTCTCGGCGGTGGCGGGGTGAAGGCATCAGGGGCCACGCGGCGCGTCTTCGTAGCGGTTCTCACCGCGGCGCCGGTGACCGCGCTGTTCGCCGGTTCCGCCGGGGTGCTGCGCAAAGCGGCGCACCTCGGCCGCCCGTCGGCGGTGGGCACTTCGTCGACCCGGTGTGGGCAATGCGGCCAGTCCGGTCACGCGATGCTCGGCTGCCCGTCGAGCCGGAAGGTGATCTGAGATGGTCGAAGATCGAACCGCCGAGCAAGGTGTCGCCGAGCAACCTGTGCCGGTCGGCTTCAGCCGCAGGCGGTTGCTCGCCGGTGGAGCCGTCGGTGCCACCGCGGCGGCCGCCGCGTTCGTCGCCTACGACCCCGAGGTGGGCAACGCGGTGGAGCTGTCGCTACCCGTCGATCGCGTCGTCCGCACGACCTGTTCACCGAACTGCACCGGCTCGTGCGGGCAACTCGCCTTCGTGCGCGACGGCAAGGTGGTGAAGATCCAACAAGCCGCCGACTTCCCCGACCAGGTGTACAACCCGCGTGGCTGCATGAAGGGCCTGTCGTATCACCTCCAGATCTACAACGACGACAGGGTCCTGACCCCGTTGATCCGCACAGGCGAACGTGGCAGCGGGGAGTTCCGCCAGGCCAGTTGGGAAGAGGCGCTCGACCACATCGCCGCGAAGATGAAGGCGATCGGTGAACAGCACGGGTGGGATTCGTTCCACGTGTTCGGTCAGGTTCCCGGGTCGGGATACATCCACAAGGGCGCGAACTATCGGGCGTGTGCGACGTTGGGGATGACGCACGGCACCAGCTTCGACCTCAACGGTGACCTGCCGATGGGGATGCCGATCACGTTCGGGGTGCAGAACGCGGAGCACGAGGCGAAGGATTGGGCGAACAGCAAGTTCGTTCTGCTGATCGGTTCGAATCCGCTGGAGACCCGCATCCCCGACGCCCACTTCCTGTTCGACGCGGCCGCCAACGGAGCCCGGCTGGTGGTGGTCGATCCGACGTTCTCGTCGACTGCCGCGAAGGCCGACACCTGGCTGCAGATCACCCCGGGCACCGACGCGGCCTTCGCCCTGGCGCTCGCCCAAGTGCTGGTGGCGGAAGATCTCGCCGACCTCGGGTTCATGCGCACCTACACCGATGCGCCGTTGCTCGTTCGGGCCGACACCGGCAAGCGGTTGCTCGAGAGCGACCTGGTCGGCACGGCAGACCCGAATCGGTTCGTGGTGTGGGACCTCGCAGCCGGTGCGGAGGCGTTCGTGCCGCTCGACCGGCTCGGCATCCCCGACGGCATCGATGCCGCCCTCGTTGGTGCGTACACCGTCACCCTGGCCGACGGCAGCGAGGTGGATGTGCAGCCCGGGTTCGGCCACGTGGTCGCCGAGTTGCAGGCGTGGACCCCCGAGGCAACCGCGGCGATCACCGGACTCGATCCGGGCATGGTCCGCGCCGTCGCCCGTGCCTACGCGGCCGAATCGCCGGCGGCGATCATCATGGGCGCCGGGAGCAACCACTGGTTCCATGGCGACCTGCAAGGTCGGGCGCTGGCACTGTGCGCGGCGCTCACCGGCAACATCGGCAAGTCCGGTGGCGGCTTCAGCGTCTACGTGGGCCAGTACAAGGTGCGCGTCAAGTGGGCGCCGTGGGTGAACGTCGGCGAGGCGAAGGCGAAGATCGTCGCATCGATCTACTTCCTGCGCGGCAAGACCCCGAACATGCATCCCGACGTGCCGTATCCGAAGAACGGGTACAAGGGGCTGTTCTGCACGTTCGCGAACATGTTCGTCCAGGCCCCCGACGTGAACCGCCTGTACGAGACCCTCGACGGGCTCGACCTGATCGTCACCGTCGATCACCAGATGACCGACACCGCGAAGTACTCCGATGTCGTGCTGCCGGCCACCACCTGGTACGAGAAGCTCGACCTCACTGCCACGCCGCTGCATCCGTTCCTCCAGTTGCAGCAACCGGCGATCGACCCGGTCGGCGAGTCGCGTTCGGAGCTGTGGATCTGGCGCGAGCTGATCACCCGCATCGATCCCGCCGCGGCAGCAGATCACTGGCAGTACGACGAGGAGGACGCGATCCGGATGATCCTCGCCGAGGGCGGCCCCACCGAGGGGATCTCCTACGAGCAACTGCAGGCCGGCCCGGTCAGGTTGAACGTGCCCGATCCCGACATCCCCTTCCTCGACCAGATCGAGAACCTCACGCCGTTCCCACCGCAGTCGCTGCCGGCCGCCCTGGAGAAGACCCAGCCGTTCGTGCCGACCGGACGCATCGAGTTCTACAAGGACTTCGACGCCTTCCTGGAGCACGGTGAACAGGTGCCCACGTACAAACCCCCTCGCGATGACCAGGCGAACGACCCGAGCAAGTATCCGCTGCGGCTCCTCACCCCGCACTCGAAGTGGCGGATCCACTCCACGTTCGGCAACAACCCTTGGATGGAGGAGATCCACGGCGGCAAGCCGCCGGTGCTCATCCATCCCGACGATGCTGCAGCCCGCGACATCGGCGACGGCGACGAGATCGAGGTCGTCAACACCCGCGGCCGCGTCGTTGCGTGGGCTCACGTCACCGACTCGGTCAAACCTGGTTCGGTGATCCTGCACGAAGGGTGGTGGCCGCGCACGTTCAAAGCCGGCAAGGGCGTGAACGAGCTCACCTCGTCGGAGGTCAACCCGATCCACGAGGTGCACTACGTGCCGAACATGTGGTCACCATCGACGGGTTGGAAGGACTGCAACTGCGAGGTGCGACATGCGTGATCCGATCTCCAGCAGCAACGGTGCCGACGGGCGCGTCTCGCCGATCGAGGCGCTCTCGGAGGCCAGCCGTGCCTACGGGGCGATCGACGTGAGATCAGCGCATCCCCGCTGGGGGATGGCCGTCGACCTGGAACGGTGCGTCGGTTGCTGGTCGTGCGCGGTGATCTGCAAGAGCGAGAACGCCGTGCCGCTCGGGTTGTGGTGGAACCGCATCCTCACCGCCGGTGACGACCTCGACACGCCGGCCACCGACGAGCACGGCGATCCGCACCTGCACTGGGTGCCGCTCGCCTGCCAGCACTGCGACGACGCCCCCTGCGAGAAGGTGTGCCCAACGTCGGCCACCTACATCAACGCCGAAGGACTCGTGCTGGTGAACCAGGACGACTGCATCGGCTGCCGCTACTGCATGGCCGCATGCCCGTACGGCGTGCGGGTCTTCAACTGGGGCGAAGCCGAGTATCCCGTGCCAGAGGGCACCGGAATGGTCGCGACCCGGCCGGTCGGCAGTGTCGAGAAGTGCACCATGTGCGTCCACCGCCTCGCCGAGGACCAGGTGCCGTCGTGCGTCTGGTCGTGTCCGGCACAGGCCCGCATCTTCGGAGACCTGGAGGCACCCGAGAGCCGCCTCGTGCAGATGCTCGAGAGTCGCAACCCCGAGGTGCTGCTGGAGGAGAAGGGAACCCGTCCGAAGGTGTCGTACCTGCAACCGCGCCGCCGCCGCCCGATCGAGAGGAGCGAGTCGTGAGCACCATCGAACCCACCGTCACGCCACCCGACGTCACGCCTCCCGCCGTCACGGCC
>VFMC01000145.1:5571-10808 GCA_006515795.1 Acidimicrobiaceae bacterium
CACGGCCGGCGAGGCGGTGTCGCCACCCCGGGCGTGGACGGTGTGGATCTCGGTGCTCGGCGTCGGGCTGCTGATCGGCCTGGCCAGCTTCGTCTACCAGGTGTCGAACGGCCTCGGTGTCACCGGTCTCTCCAACACCGTTACGTGGGGCTTGTACATCGTGTCGTTCATGTTCCTCGTCGGCATCTCCGCCGGCGGCTTGATCGTGGTCGCCGGTGCCGAACTTGCCGGCTCGCAGCGGTTCGAGCATCTCAACCGCCTCGCGGTCGTCTGCTCCCTAGCCGCGGTTGCGACGGCGGCGGGGTCGATCCTGCCCGATCTCGGCCGGCCGCAGCGGGCCTGGAAGATGCTCGCCCAACCGCACCTCACCTCGCCATTGGTGTGGGACATGGTGGTGTTGGCGATCTACCTCGCGATCGGCGCGATCGATCTCTACATCCTCACCCGCGTGCCGGTGTCGCGCAAGGCGTTGCGGGTGATGGCGATCGTCAGTCTCCCGGTGGCGATCCTGGTGCACTCCGTCACGGCGTGGATCTTCGGCCTGCTCGTGGCCCGACCGTTCTGGAACACTCCGTTGCTCGCTCCTCTGTTCATCTCGTCGGCGCTCGTTTCGGGCACGGCACTCGTCGTGGCCACCGCGTGGGTCGTCGAACGGGTAACCCCGTGGCGGGCGGGCGCTGAGGCGATGGTCGGCCTGCGTCGACTGCTGCTGTGGTTCGTCTCGGCCGACGTGTTCTTGTTGTTCACCGAGGTGATGACGACGTTCGTCTCCGGGGAACCCGACCATCGCGAGCAACTCGACGTGCTGCTCACCGGCCGCCTCGCGCCGGTGTTCTGGTTCGAGATCATGATCGGTGTGCTGCTCCCGGTGGTTCTGCTCCTGCTTCCGTCGACGCGCAAGCGGTCAGGCATGCTGATGGCAGCGGCAGTCCTGCTGATCCTCGGGGTGTTCGCGAAGCGGATCAACATCCTGTTCGCGGCCGAGTTCGAGCCGCTCGTCGGGCTCTCGCCGGGCATTCCCGGAGGGCGACCAGGACAGCTGTTCCGCCCCGACGAGGTGTACATCCCCAGCTGGGTCGAGCTCGGAATCCTCACCGGCATGGCTGCGTTCTTCTTCGCGATCGTCACCCTCGGCGTGCAGCGAGCAGTGCTGCTCCGCCACGACGAGCCCGCGGCTGGACACTGAAGCGGATCGCGGTGGGGCAACGTCGAGTTCAGATCTCGAGGGCGTCGACCAGCGGCGTGCTCGACATCGGCACGGCGCCGGTTGCGGTGATCAGCACCTGTTCTTCCAGCTTCACACCTTCACCCCCGCCGACCTCACCGATGTAGCTCTCGACGCACACGACCATGTTCTCCTCGAACACCCCGTCGTAACCCCAATCGGCGAAGTCGACGGCGTAGGCGACGGTCGGGCTCTCGTCGACCATGCCGGCTCCGTGGACCATCATCATGTACCTGTTGGGTACGTACTCGTCGGGAACCGCCCAGCACCGCTGCCCGAACTCCTTGAACGACAGCCCCGGCTCGATCAGCTCGATGTTCGTCAGCAGCTGCTGCTGGGCGATGTCGTACAACCGGCTCTGGTTCGCTGTCGCAGCCCTTCCAGGGCAGACGAGCGTTCGCGAGATGTCGGCGAGGTAGCCGGTGGGACCCACCATGTCGGTGTCGAACCCGACCAGGTCGCCGGCCTCGATCACGCGGTTGCCGCACTCCTGGAACCACGGGTTCGTTCGCGGTCCCGACGACAGCAGCCGACACTCGATCCACTCGCCATCGTGGGAGATGTTCGCGTCGTGGAGGATCGCCCACAGCTGGTTCTCGGTGAGACCGGGCCGCAGCGCCTGGCGCATTCGGTCGACGCCCACGTCGCACACGTCCATCGAAAGCTGCATGCACTGGAGCTCTTGTGCGGTCTTGATCATCCGGGCCTTCTCGACCGGTTCCTGGGCGTCGAAGAGCCCGATCCCTGCGTCGGTGAGGTGACGCGCGTTCCAGGGTTCGCAGCGGTCGACGGCCAGGCGCAGGTCGGGCCCGCCGTGTTCGCGCATCAGCTCGATCACGCCACGTGCCCACAGCTCGCTCTTCTCGGCCGTGCGTGGGCCGGCCATGAAGTAGAACGCCGAGACACCGGTGCGGATCTCGTCGATGGTGTCGAGGCCTTCGCTGAGGTGTCGTGACGTTCCGTACTCGAACATCACCACCGGACCATCGACCGGCACGAACACATAGCGCCCCGGGGCGTGCAACGTCCACACGGCCATGTTGCGCGACCCGGTGGCGTAGCGGATGTTCAGCGGGTCGCTCAGCAATGCGGCGCCGTAGTCGTGCGCTACCAGTTGTTCCCGGAGACGGGCCAACCTGTCGGTCCGGAGCGCACGCTCGTCGATCGCGGCGAGGCGAGCCGGCATGTCGATGGCCAGGTCTTGGACGTCGAAACGGTCGACCGGCCGGCGTTCGGGTCGTGGAGTCGTGGCCGATCGGCTCTGTGCTGCGTGATGGATGCGACTCATCTCTACTGCTCCCACGGTGGGGTCCAGTCCCCGTCGAGGCGCATGGAGAGGCCGGCATCGTCTTCGATTCGCCTGGCGACGTGGAGCTCGGCGGCGTCGGCGCCGTATCGCTCGCAAGCGAGGCCGAAGGTCGCCGTGGCTGCTGCCGTCATCGGCAGCGAGGCACCGACGTTCTCGCCGAGCTCGCCGATCAAACCGAGGTCTTTCATGCACAGCCCGAGGGAGAACGATGGGTCGTAGTGGCCGGCGAATATCGATGGTGCGTCGTGGCGCACGACGAAGCTGTCGCCGACGCTCTCCTTGATCGCGTGCCACAGCGTTCCGAGCTCAACGCCGTTGGCGAGACCGACCGCGAATCCCTCGCCGATCGAAGCGGCGGCGATGAACCACAGCTGATTGGTGACGAGCTTCACGACGTTGCCCGTTCCGAGGCCCCCGCAGTGGATGACGAGGCCGAGGTGGGCGAGCACGGGGGTGACCCGAGCGACCACTTCCCCGTCACCTCCGACGAACAGCGTGAGCTTGCCGTTGCGCGCGCCGTCGACCGCGCCGGTGACGGGCGAGTCGACCACCGCTACGCCGTTCGGCGCGGTGGCGGCCAGCTTGGCCACGAGCTCGATCCGGTTGGTGGTGAGATCGACCCACACGCTGCCCGCTTGCAGCGCGCCCAGCGCGCCGTCAGGACCGGCCATGACCGACTGAACGTGGTCGGGTCGAGGTAGCGAGGTGAGGAACACCTCGGCCCGCGAGGCGCAGTCGACTGCCGACTTGGCCGCCACTGCACCGGCGCTCACGATCTCGGCCAGCGCCGCTTGGTCGATGTCGAACGCAGTCACCGTGTAGCCGGCCGACACCAGCCGGCGGCACATCGGTGCGCCCATGTTGCCGAGACCGACGAAGCCGATCGATGGCAGCCGCTCGTCATTCATGCTGGCGACGCTGATCTTGGAGATATGACATGAACCATGGACATCGAAGGCTAGATGACCGATCGAGCCTGTCAATCTCCTATGTGCGTCATGGGCACATGAGAATAATCGATACTCGTTTCAGGGCTGTGGGCCCAACAGCTCGAGCTCGATCTGGGCCTTCACGGGTTCGACGTGGTCCTCCTCGCAGGTGAAGCCCACGAGTGCGATGGCCAGTTCCTCACCTTGGAGCTCGCGGAGTGCGTCGAGCGCCGGTCCGGTCAAGGTTGCCGGATCCTGGCCCTGGGTGATCGCGTCGAGCCGTTCGCGAAGATCGTCATCGACCGCATCGGGATGGCTGTACTCGTGGCCTTCGGCGCGCATGCAGTCCGACCACTCAGCGAGCGCCGTGACCATCCTCGGGTCCTGCTCGATCAACTTGTCGGTCGGGTTCAGGTAGCTTCCGCTGACCTCGCTGGGGGTGAAGGTCTGCTCCGCGGCGGACCTCGTGCAGCCGCCGGTCTCGGAGAAGTCCTCGTCTTCGACGGCGCGGGCGTGGTTGCGGTCGGGGGTGTCCCCCCACAGGGCCCGGCGGAAGGCCACCTGGTCGGCGGCGGGCAAAGCCTCGAGATAGGCGTTGTTCTCGGGTCCGGCACCGAAGACGACGAGAGGCTTGTCGAACTGCGTGGTGATGCCCTTCCCGTACTGCTTCAGGTAGTCCTCGCTGGACACCCCGGCAGCCGTCTCGTCGGAGTCCATCGCCGCCTTGATCGTCACGAAGTCGAGTGCGACGTAGTCGAAGCCGGCCTCGGTCATGCACTTGGCGATCAGACCCTCGGTGTCTTCGACCCGCACCGCGAGTTCGGCCAGCGACAGCCCGAACTCTTCTGGCGACACCGGCGCCGAGCCGTTGGCCGAGCCCCCCGGCGCCGAGCCGTCGGGGGTCGACGTCGATGCGCCGGAGCCTCCCCCGCAGGCCGTCGCGGCGATGGCGAGGGCGATGCCGAGCGCTGCAGACCAACGCCGTGAATGGCGGGTTTCGAGAGGATTCATCGGGGTCTCCTAAGAGGTCGTCGGGTGGAGCCGACGGTGACACCGTGTTGCTGAACCCTTGCTGACTAGCCGCCGGGAGCCGTCAGCGGGCGTTCAGGAGCCGACGACTAAGGAGATGCCCATCGCCTCTGATCAGCACCTCGGGGCGCGACAGAGGAGGAGACGCAATGGACCGTCGCAAACTGGCCGCGATCGTTATCGGCGTGGTGGTGGCAACATCTGTAGGAGGCTTCGCGGCGGGATCGCGGATCACGTCCCCGGCCGAGATCGCCTCGCGCACGGCGGCTCCGCCGCCGGCGCCCATCCTGGTGCCGGTCGAGGAGCGAGTGCTGTCCACCGATGTGGTCACCCGTGGGACCGGCAGGTTCGGCTCTCCGCAAAAGCTCTCGGTGGCGACCTCGGCGCTCAAGTCGAACGCCGGGCTGATCGCCGAGCTACCTCTCGCAGGCGCCGAACTCGTCGAGGGCGACGTCGCCGTCAGCGCCTCGGGCAGACCGATGTTCGTGCTCGTCGGCAGCCGACCGATGTCGCGCGACCTTGGGCCCGGCCTCACCGGCGACGATGTGGGCCAACTCGAGGACTCCTTGACCAGGCTCGGTTTCGATGTCGGCCCGCCCGACGGCGTGTACGACGAAGCCACCGAAGCCGCAGTCACCGCGTGGTACTCCGAGAACGGGTTTGCACCGTTTACGGCCACAGAGGGGCAGTTGAGTGCGGTCCGCGCGCGTGAGTCCGAGCTGGCCGCGGCATCAGTCGATGTGGT
>VFMC01000562.1 GCA_006515795.1 Acidimicrobiaceae bacterium
GTGCCGTGCGTGCTGGTGCTCGACGAGGTGATCCAGTAACTGCGGCCGAGCATCTTCAGGTCGCCGCTGCGGCCGTCGTAGTGGCTGAGCGCCGACGCGCGAGTGAAGGGATCGGCCGCGGACAACTCGCTCTTCCGATAAACCCGCCAAACGCCCTGCGTCTTGAGGATCGACGCGATCACCGCGTCCATGGCCCTGGCGTTCCGGGACAGCTTCACGTAAACGCCGTCGTTGAAGTAGATGTCGTTGTAGATCACCCGCGTCCGGTAGCTGCCTGGCCCAAGCTCGCGGGCAAGCACTTCGTCGATCTGCCGGCCGATGATCGTGGTGTTGATGCGGCCGGCGTCGAAACCCATGGCCTTGACCCGCTCGGGCGTGGGCGCGACGCCGTGATCGGCCGTCAGGCCCAGCACGTAGTTGCCCTTGCCGACCTCCCGATCCAGCTTGTCGAGCAGCGTGCCCAGCTCCTGATCGAGGTGGATCATCACGTCCTGAACCTCGTGCGAGTCCTGCCCGAAATCGTGCCCCACCTTGTCGAGCGCCGAGAAGCTGATGCCGAGATAGTCGACACCCGGGCCGCGTCCGAGCTTCAGGCCGTCCAGCGCCGCGCCGGCCAGACCCGCCAGGTAGGCATCGGAGTGCGGGCTCGATTCCCACGCATCAGTGAACGCACCGGCCACCTCGGTGCCATCGCCCTTGACGATGTGGGGAAAGTCCCTGGTGATGAGGGCGGTCTTCTGTCGGTCCTTGGTCGAGCCGTCGTAGAGGTAGCGATCCTTCGGCAATGCCCGATCCCACACGCGGCCCATCTCGTTGCGCAGCGGGTGCTCCGCGATGTAGTCGGCGAAGTACGGCGCCGTGGTGGCGGCAAAGGCCGTCGACGTGACCCATTCGCCGTCCGCTTCGTCGAGCCAGATCACGGCGTCGGGGCGGTGGCCGCCGAGATTGATGGCCGACCGCGCCTTCAGCGAGATGCTCACCACGCGCGGGGTGACCGGCCCCTGCAACCGCATCTCATCGGCCAGCGTGGTGGTCATCAGGTTCTTCGCGCTGTGACCCACGCCCTTCACGGGAATGCCGTAGGTAATCAACTGCTGGTCGTCATCGTCGGTGCAGCTCACCAGCCGGCTGTTGTCGCGTTCCCACCACTGGTTGAGCACCATGCCGTGCACGGCGGGCACGGTGCCGGTGCTCATGCTGGCGTGGCCGGCGCACGTCACGGTGTTGTAGTAGGGATAGTCGGCCTGGCG
>VFMC01000146.1 GCA_006515795.1 Acidimicrobiaceae bacterium
CGCGGGCGCGCTCGGCCAGGCGGCGTGCAGCCTTGCCGATTCGGCCGATCTGGCGAACCAACGCATCGCGGGCAACCTCGGCTTCGGCGGTGAGACCCTGCAGCGATTCGACCTTCCACCACTTCATCACAACCGGCTCGAGGATCTGATCGTGGTGCTGCAGCAGGTTGTACAGACCGCCCTTGGCGATCGCGTCGGCGTGCTGCTTGAACCCGGGAATGCCGGTGCCGGGCATCTCGAACTCGCGCACCTGGCGTTCGATCGCGGGGAGCACCAGTGAAGGGGCGATCTCGAGCGCAGCCGAGGTGATGTCGCGGTAGAAGAGGAAGTGGAAGTTCTCGTCGGCAGCGACCCGGCCGAGCATCTCGTAGCCGGCCTTGCCCACCGGGTGGTCGCCGAGTGACTCCATCAGGGCCCGGCCGGTGTTGCGATGGGCGATGCGCGTGGCGAGCTCCTGCAACGCCACGTAGACGAAGCCGTCGATCGCCGACTCCGGATCTGGGACCTGGCCGCCAGACATCTGCGACATCCGCCCGTCCTCGAGCGTCTTCGGGTCGAGCGTGCGGGTGACGGTGAGGTAATCACGCATCGCGATCGAGTGCCGTGCTTCTTCGGCAGTCCACCGATGCGACCACTCGCGCCAGATGCCGGTGCGCCCGAACATGCGGTCGATGGTCTGGAAGTAGTAGGGCAGGTTGTCCTCGGTGAGGAGGTTGACGAACAGCGCGCTGCGCACCGCTGCTGGAAGCGGCACCTCCTGGGGATCCCAGTCGCGCCCCGGTTCGAAGTCTCTGCCCATGCTCCACGGTACGAACTCGTGCGGGTACCACGGTTTGCAGGTTTCGTAGTGGCGCGTCGTGAGGTTCTCGGCGACTGGGGTGAGCTCGTGCAGCAGGCCGGCCTCGTTCATGGAAGTCAGACTACCTACCGGTCGGTAGGGGCGGTGGACACCGGAACGATCAGCCGGAAAGATCAGTCGGTACCAGGCCGGCGCCCGCTCTCGCGTTCGGTGTCGCCGCGGTGACCTGCCGGCAGGGCAAGTGCCAGCTCCTCCGCCGTCGGCTCGTGCTTGGTGCGGCTCTCCTCGGGGAGCAAGGCCATGATCGCCTTCATGATCTTCTTGGTGTCGGCATCGGCGTCCTTGTGCTTCAGCTCGACGGCCGCACCGACACGGATGCGCACCAGCGGCGGATCGACGAGGTTGAGCACGTTCGGCAGCCTGGCCGAGCGAGGCCAGACCTTCTCGGTGCCCCACAGCCCGACGGGGATGACGGGCGCCCCCGACATCGCGGCCAGCCTGGCCGCCCCCCACCGCCCCTTGAGCTTGGGATCGAAGAACGCGCGTCCACGAGGAATGGTGCCCTGCGGCATCAACGCCACGAGGTCGCCATTCGCCAAGGCCTCGGCCGCGGCCTGCAACGGCTCGTCGGAGCCGGTGCCGCGGTCGACGCGGATGCCACCCATGGCCGTGGCGATCTGACCGAGCACCGGAGCGTCGAAGACCTCCTTCTTGCCGAGGAACCGGATGGTGCGGTCGGTCTTGGCGATCATCAGCGCCAGCGCCGCCGAGTCGAAGTAGCTGCGGTGGTTGCCGACGACTATCGCCGGGCCCGAGCCCGGGATGTTGGCGGTGCCGTCGATGTCGAACTTCGCATAAGGGAAGAAGAAAGGGTGGGTGAAGCTCAACGCGAGCTTCTGGATCTCCATGTTGACGACCGGGATCTTCGCCATGCCGATGCCTCCCTCTGGTGTTGATTCGGCCCCCGCGGGCGCTGACAGGTCGAGCGTGGGCCAACGCCGTGCCGCGGCCATCAGCACCATCCGCGGATCGGGGTTGACGACGAATGGATGGCCCACCGCGGCCAGCAGCGGGGTGTCGTACACGCTGTCGCTGTAGGCGAAGCTCTCATCCATGGAGATGTTGTTGCGTTCGGCCCAGGCCTTCACCGCGGCGAGCTTGCCGGTGCTCCACACGAACGGGCCGGCGATGGTGCCGTCGTAGGTTCCGTCGGCGTTCACTCCGTAGCGCGTGGCGACCACATCGTCGAGACCGAGCAGATCGGCGAGCGGCTTCACCAGGTCGTAGGGAGTGGTGGTGGCCATCACGACGGCCCGACCGGCGGCCCGGTGCTCGGCGAACAGGGGCGCGGCCAGCGGCTGGACCATGTCTCGCAGGTCGGCAGCAGCCAGCTGTGCGGCACCCTGAACTGCCGCCCGCGACCGGCCCTTCGCCAACGAGGCGGCCTGGCGGGCCAGCGCCATCGACGGCAGCGTCTCACCGACGGCGTTGAACAACCGGTACAGCAACGATTCGCCGGGGATCGAGTGGCTCACCAACCCCGCTGTTCTCATTGCCCGCGAGAACACCTCGCCCGAAGCCCCGGCCAGAAGTGTTCGATCGAGGTCGAAGAAGGCAGCCCCCTGGGCCGGGGACGTCACGTCACTCATACGCGGGCCACTGTAGGCCAGCGCCTCGGGCGGAAGGAACGGGCCGGGGAACCGGGCCGGGGAACCGGGGCGGGGAACCAGGCCAGGAAAACGGGAAAGACCCCGCTTGGGGGAAGCGGGGCCTCTCAACCGAAACCCGATGGCGTGGGGGCACCATCTCAGGGTTCTTGTCGAGCGATTCCTTGGGGGAAGGAATCGCCTCGATCAACATGTGAAAGTATGCACGTGAACGAGTGATCTTTCAAGCTGTATTCCTGGATAGTTGATATCGTTTTTCGAGATGGATCTCCGGCAGCTGTCGACCCTCGTCGCAATCGCCGATCATGGCTCGTTCTCTGCTGCCGCAAGAGCGCTCTACACCGTACAGTCAAACGTCAGCGGCCACATCTCGCGGCTGGAGAAGGAACTCGGCGTGACCCTCGTCGACCGTCAGCGCGGCGGACTCACCGACGACGGGACCCTTGTGGTCGAGCGAGCACGCAGGGTGCTGCACGAGCTGGAGGACATCTCCGCCGACATGGCTTCTCGCGGTGACGAGGTCACCGGCGACGCCCGCTTCGGGTCGATCGGCACCACGGCGAGGTGGCTCCTCCCAACGCTGCTCACCCAGATGGAGCGAACCCACCCGGGTGTGCACGTGACCGTGCACGAGGGCAACACGACCGCGCTGGTGCCCCGTGTCGTATCCGGTCACCTCGATTCCGCAGTCGTCCACCTGCCGATCGACGATTCCGAGACCACGGTCCACCCGCTGTTCGCCGAAGATCTGGTGTTGCTCGTCCACACCAAGAACCCGCTGGCCCGAAACGACACAATCCGCCTGCCGGCGCTGGCCCAGGTTCCGCTGCTGCTGCCGCCAACGGGAACGGCGCTGCGCAGGATCATCGACCGCGCTGCCGGCGCGGTCGACACGTCGCTCATCGCCCAGGCCGAGATCGACGGCGTTCGCCTGCTCGCATCGCTGGCCTTCGAGGGATACGGAGCCGCGATCGTTCCAGCGACGGCGATCCCACGATGGCTGAAGGGCGACTTCAAGCGCATCGCCGTGCCCGAGCTGCCGCGGCGCGTGGTGGGGTGGGTGCAGCGCAAGCGGCCACTCCCAAGCGCGCCCACCAAGGCGTTGCTCGAAGTGCTCCGCGAGATCATCGAGAAGCAGGGCCCGAAGCAGCCCGGCGTGCATGTTGGCGCCGATGCGTTTCCATTCGGGGGCGGCCGCATCACCTAGTCGAAGTCTAGGGTGACCCCGTGCCGCTATCGATCCGCGCCGGTGTGCCATCCGTGGTCGACATCGAGGTCCGCGACATCGACGACCGACCGGTCGTCTGGGTCGACGTCGACAGCACCGACCGCCAGGGCGCGCTCTCTTCGACTTCCTCGTCACAGGGGTGGGGCCAAGCGGCCCGCGCGATCGCCGACTGTTCGGGAGTCGTGCCGGTGCTGATGATCGTCGACGGCCCCGCGGTGAGCGGCCCGGCGTTGCTCATCGGTCTTGCCGACCTCGTGGTGATGACATCCGATTCCTACGCGTTCGTCAGCGGGCCGACGATGGTGGCCGAGTTCACCGGCGTGGCGATCGACAACGAGGAGCTGGGCGGACCCTCCAGCCATGCGCGGTACTCCGGAGCGGCCAGCCTGGTGGCCGGCGATCTCGACGCCGCCGCCGAGATGATCGCCAACCTGCTCGCCTACCTCCCTGCGCACAACGACGAGGAACCGCCGACCTGGCCCACCGACGACTCGATCGACCGGTCGACGCCGGAGGCGGGCGCGCTGATGCCCACCACGTCGACCGGCAGCTACGACGTCCGCGACGTGATCAAGGCGATCGTCGACGACGCCGAGATCCTCGAGCTGCGCCCCCGCTGGGCGTCCAACGTGGTGACTGCGTTCGCCACCATCGGAGGCCTCCCCGTCGGGGTGGTTGCCAACCAACCGATCTCGCTCGCCGGCACGCTCGACATCCCGGCCTCGCAGAAGGCCGCTCGGTTCGTGACGTTCTGCGATGCGTTCAACCTGCCGATCATCACCTTCGTCGACACCCCCGGCTTCTATCCGGGCAAGGATCTCGAATGGCGGGGCATGATCCGCCACGGGGCACAGCTCGTGTTCGCCTATGGCCGCGCCACCGTGCCCCGCATCTGCGTCGTGTTGCGCAAGAGCTACGGCGGCGCGTACATCGTGATGGACTCGAAGAAGATGGGCAACGATCTCTGCGTGGCCTGGCCGTGGGCCGAGCTCGCGGTGATGGGTGCCGGGCAGGCCGCGGCCATCTTGCAACGTCGGGCCACGCCAGAGGAGCGGGCCGTGTTCGAAGCCGAGTACGCGGCGCGGTTGCTCAACCCCTACATCGCCGCCGAGCGCGGCTACATCGACGCAGTCATCGAACCAGCCGAGACCCGCTCGGTCATCGGCCACGCGCTGCTCACCCTCATCGACAAGCGCGAGCGCCTGCAGCCACGCCCCCACGACAACACCCCACTCTGAGCCCGGCCCGCCGCTGGGCGCGGCCGCTAGTCTCGTCGCCGGGGAGCAAGCCCCGCTTCAGCACATTTGTGTCAATCGAGGGAGAAACGTGCCCGACACCATCACCATCACCGACGACCGAACCGGCAAGACGGTGACCGTCCCGATCACCGACGGCGTCTTTCCTGCGTCGGCCGTGCGCGAGCTCGATCCGTCGCTGTACATCTACGACCCGGCGTACATGCAGACAGCGGCGTGCAAGAGCGCAATCACCTTCCTCGACGGTGATGCCGGCATCTTGCGTTACCGCGGCTACCCCATCGAGCAACTCGCCGAGCACAGCACCTACCTCGAGGTCGCCTACCTGCTGCTCAACGGCGAGCTCCCCGACGCGCAGCAGCTGGAGACGTGGACCGACGACGTCGTGCATCACACGTTCATCCACGAGAACATGCGCAAGCGATTCGTCGACGGCTTCCACTACGACGCCCACCCGATGGGCATGCTGGTCAGCTCGATGGCCGCGCTCGGCACGTTCTACAACGACGCCAAGGACATCCACGACAAGGCCACCCGCGACAAGCAGATCCTTCGTCTCATCGCCAAGATGCCCACGTTGGCGGCGATGTGCTATCGGTTCTCGGTCGGCCTGCCGTTCGTCTACCCGAACAACGACCTGTCGTTCCCGGCCAACTTCCTCAACATGATGTGGAAGATCGGCGACTACGACCTCGACCCCCGGCTCGAGCGAGCGATGGACGTGCTGTTCATACTCCACGCCGACCACGAGCAGAACTGCGGCACCACGGCGATGCGGGTGGTCGGATCGAGCCATGCCGATCCGTACTCGTCAGCGGCGGCCGCGGCGGCGGCGCTCTACGGCCCGCTCCACGGTGGCGCCAACGAGGCCGTCGTGCGGATGCTCTCCGACATCGGCCACATCGACAACGTCCCTGCTTTCATCGAAGAAGTGAAAGGTGGCAAGGGCGGCCGGTTGATGGGCTTCGGTCACCGCGTGTACAAGAACTACGACCCGCGGGCCACGATCATCAAGCAGACCGCGTACGAGGTGTTCGAGGTGACAGGGAAGAACCCGTTGCTCGACATCGCACTGAAGCTCGAAGAGGTGGCGCTGAGCGACCCGTACTTCGCCGATCGCAAGCTCTACCCGAACGTCGACTTCTACTCCGGCCTCATCTATCAGGCGCTCGGCTTCCCGGTGGCGATGTTCACGGTGCTGTTCGCGATCCCCCGCAGCGTCGGGTGGCTCGCCCACTGGCAGGAGCTGATCGGCGACAAGGAGCAGAAGATCAGCAGGCCGCGTCAGTGGTACTCCGGCTCCGAGGCGCGCGACTACGTGCCGCTCAGCAGCCGCTGACCACCGCAGCAGTACGAACGACGAACGAAACATCCCCGAAACTCTCGCTTCGTTCGCTTCCCGCCGGAGCCGAGGCTCCCTATCGTGAGTCGCGTGAGCGCCTCCAGAATCCTGGTCGTCGACGACGAACCGACGGTTCGTGAGGTCGTCGTGCGATATCTGGAGCTCGACGGGTTCGTCGTGCGCGAGTCTGCCGACGGCGACGACTTGCTGGCCATCGTCGAGGCGTTCGCGCCCGACCTGATCGTGCTCGACGTGATGCTCCCGCATCGGTCGGGACTCGACGTGCTCCGCGAGCTCGGGCAGCGGACTCCCGTGATCCTGCTCACTGCGCGCACCGACGAGGCCGACCGGGTGCTCGGCCTCGAGTTGGGTGCCGACGACTACGTCGTGAAGCCGTTCTCGCCCCGCGAGCTCGTTGCCAGGGTGCGCAGCGTCTTGCGCCGCAGCGCGCCTCCGGCTGCCGCCGCGGTGCTCACCTTCGACACGCTGGTGGTCGATACGACGTCACGCGAAGTCACCGTCGACGGCCTCGCGGTGGCGCTCACCGCCAAGGAGTTCGACCTCCTCGCCTACCTCGCGGCCCACCCGCGCCAGGTCTTCTCCCGGGCGCAGCTGTTGGTGAGCGTGTGGGACTCGTCCCCCGACTACCAGGATCCGGCCACCGTGACCGTGCACGTGCGCCGCCTCCGCAACAAGATCGAGCACGACCCCGAGCAACCCCGTTGGATCTCCACCGTGTGGGGCGTCGGCTACCGGTTCGAGACATGATCAGGCGCCTGGTACTGGCACTCGCCGCGTTGGTTGCCCTCACCGTGGTGCTGGCCGAAGTGCTTCTCGACCCGGCGCGCGGCGACCGGGGGCAGCTGCTGATCATCCTCATCGCCCCGGCCCTGGTGGCAGCCTGCCTCACACCGTTGCTCGCCAGGTGGGTGTCGTCGCGGGCGAGCGTGACCGGCGTGGCCCTTGCCGTAGGTCTCTGCTCTCTGGCCTTGGGTGCGATCACATCCTCGGCCGCCTCGAACGCGATGTTCGTCTCGTCGCACGACTACCGCTTGTTCCTCGTGGTGCTCGTGCTCTCGTCGGGCATCTCGCTGGTGGTTGCCAGCCAGCTATCGCTCCCGATCACGCGTGACGTGCGACGGCTCGGCGAGGTCGCCCAACAGGTGGCGGGCGGCGACCTGTCGGTGACAACCGGCATCGAGCGACACGACGAGGTGGGAGCCGCCGCTACCGCACTCGATCAGATGATCGAGTCGCTCCGCAGTGCCGAAGCCGATCGGGGGCGACTCGCCATCTCCCGACAGCACCTGTTCACCAGCATCGGCCACGATCTGCGCACACCGCTCGCGGCGATGCAGGCCGCGGTGGAGAGCCT
Source organism: Acidimicrobiaceae bacterium (assembly GCA_006515795.1). Classification (GTDB taxonomy): domain Bacteria; phylum Actinomycetota; class Acidimicrobiia; order Acidimicrobiales; family Ilumatobacteraceae; genus VFMC01. Next base: position 7,668 of record VFMC01000146.1, read on the forward strand.
CGAAGACGGCGTTGCGCCAGACCCGAAGCGCTACCTCGGCGTGCTCGCCACCCAGTTGCGCACGCTCGACGGCATGCTCGACCAGATGGTCGAGTTCTCGCGGCTCGAATCCGGCCACACCTCGGAGAGCAGCACGTGGGTGTCGCTGACAGAGCTCGCCGACGAATCAGTCGAAGCGCTCTCGCCGCTCGCCCATCGGCGGTCGATCGACCTCGTCGTGGCCGCCGACGGCCCGGCCCGGGTGATGGGCAGCCCACGCGACTTGGCACGGGTGATCCGCAACCTCACCGACAACGCCGTGCGTCACAGCCCCGATGCAGAGCCGATCACGGTGCCGGGTTCCCACCACCGTTCCGCGATCTGGCCTTCGAGCCCTTCCACCGTGCCGATCCGTCGCGAAACGCGCGCACCGGCAACTCGGGGCTCGGGCTGGCCATCTGCCGCGCCATCGTCGCCGCCCACCAAGGTCGGATCTGGCTCGGCGACAGTCCGGGCGCGACCGTCCACATCGAGATCCCCTCCCCCGACAGCGTCTCAGGAGCTTCGCCATGAGCATCGACACCGCACTGCCAGAGATCGATCCGTCCGCGCCCCGCCGGCAGGTCGAAGCCGCGCCCACGTGGGCCGGGCCGATCGCGGGGCTCGTTTCAGCCGCGCTGGCCGTGTGCGTCGGGTTGCTCGTCGCGGCGATGATCGACGTCGATTCTCCACTCGATGCGGTGGGCAGCGAGTTCATCGATCACACGCCGAAGTGGCTCAAGACCCTCGCCATCGACATCTTCGGCACCAACGACAAGCTTGCCCTCCGCGTGGGAATGGTCGCCACGATCGCGCTCCTGGCGCTCGGTCTCGGCGCCCTCGCCCGACGCCGGCCGGTCCTGGGTGTGGTCGCCCTCGCCGGCTTCGGTGTGTTCGGGGCGTTCGTTGCCGCCAACCGTCCGGGCCAGACGGCCAAGGCCGCAGTGCCGGCGCTCGTCGGGGCGCTCGTCGGGGCCGCACTGATCTGGTGGCTCGAGCGTTCGGTCAGCGCCGACGACCCCGCTTCGTCGGTGCCTCGCGCCTCCAGAGCGCCGTCCGGATGGGATCGGCGGCGGTTCATGATCGTCGGCGGTTCCGCAGCAGGTGCCGCTGTCGTGGCCGCCGGCGCGGCGCGACGCCTCGAGAACCAACGGATCGAACGGATCCGCGATGCGGCGCCCGACGTGCTGCCACCGGTGGTCGACGCGCCTGCGGTGGGTGGCCAGATCTCCTCGGCCGCGCCCGAGATCCCCTCCGGCGCCACCGTCGACCCGGCAACACCGTTCATCACACCCAACGACGACTTCTACCTCATCGACACCGCGCTGTCGGTGCCGCGGATCCGCCTCGACCGCTGGACGATGTCAGTCGGCGGAATGGTGAGGACGCCGCTCACCCTCTCCTACGACGACTTGCTCGCTCGCCCACAGGTGGAGCGGGTGATCACCATCGCCTGTGTGTCGAACGAGGTCGGCGGCGACCTGATCGGCACCGCCGTGTGGCAGGGGGTGCTGCTCTCCGACCTGCTCGACGAGGCCGGCGTGAGCGCCGACGCCGAGCAGGTCTTCGGCACCTCGGTCGACGGCTGGACGTGCGGGTTCCCGGTAGAGGTCGCCCGCGACGGGCGTGATGCCCTCATCGCCGTCGGCATGAACGGCGAGCCACTCCCTTTGAGACACGGCTTCCCTGCACGGGTGATCGTGCCTGGCCTGTACGGCTACGTGAGCGCCACGAAGTGGCTGAGCAGTCTCGAGCTCACCAGATGGGACGACGCCGTCGGCTACTGGGTGCCGCGCGGATGGGCGCGCGATGCCCCGATCAAGACTCAGTCGCGCATCGACGTCCCCCGACGCGGCGAGGCTGTTGCCGCCGGCCGCACGCCGATTGCCGGCGTGGCATGGGCACAGCACCGTGGCATCGCCAAGGTGGAGGTTCGCGTCGACGACGGTGCCTGGGCCGAAGCTCGACTCGGCACCGATGTGACGGTCGATGCGTGGCGCCAATGGGTGTACGAGTGGGATGCCACTCCTGGCGAGCACACCATCCAGGTGCGGGCCACCGACAACACCGGCGCCACCCAGACCGATGAGGTGAGCCGGCCCGACCCCGACGGCGCCACCGGCTGGCACACCCGCACCATCCGCGTCAGCGGCTGAGCGGGATCCTGATCGAAACGGTGGCGCCCTGGTCGGCGTTGTTGGCGGCGACGACCGAGCCGCCGTGGGCGTGAGCGATCGCCCGGACGATGGCGAGGCCGATCCCTGCCTCGCCGCGCCGATCACCTCGCTGGTAGCGCTCGAACACCCGGGGCAGCACCGCAGGATCGAACCCGGGACCGTCGTCGATCACGTCGATCACGCCGTCGTGACGGTCGACCCGAGAGCGCAGCTCCACCCTCGTGGAGCGACGCGCCGCGTTGCGCACCACGTTCTCCACCGCCTGTCTGAGCAGAGCCATGTCGGCCGCCACGACGACGGGATCGGTGGGCTCGGCGACGATCGCCGCGTTCTCCGGCCGCACCGACGCGGCCACCTCCTCGGCCAACAGGTCGAGCCGCAGCGGCCCGATGCGCGGCATCGCCTGACCCGATTCGAACCTGACCAGGTCGAGCATCTCGTTCACGCCCGTGGCCGCCCGTTCGGCGGCAGAACGGATCTCCGACAGTGAGCGCACGTACTCCTCCGACGTCCGCGACCGTGACAGCGCCTGGCTGCTCGATGCCATGATCACCGCCAACGGCGTGCGCATCTCGTGGGCCGCGTCGGCGAGGAAGCCCTGCTGGTCGCCCATCATGCGCCGCATCGGGCTCATCGCCAGCCCGCCGACGACGAACCCGATGATCGAGCTGCCGATCACCGCCGCGGCGGCCAACAACCACGTCCGCCGGCGCAACGACACGAGTTGGTCGTCACGCTCCTGCGAGTCGGCCAAGGTGACGTAGCCCTGCCCCTCTGCAGTCGGGCGGATGAACGCCCGGTACCGCTCGCCGGTGTCGAGGGAGTACTCGCGGAAGTCGATCTCGACGCCGCTCTCGCGCATCCAGGTGTACAGCGGGGGTTCGAGCTCGGTGTCGGTGAAAGGATCGACGTAGCCGTCGTTGTTGCTGACGAACCAGGTGAGGAAGTCCTGGGTGCGGTCGCCGATGATCTCGCTGGCGAGCACCTCCTCCATCTGCGCCACGAGCCGGCTGTCGAATGACGCCGTTATCGCCTCGCTGCGCTCCTGGCGCCACAAAGCCAGCGGGGCGATCGACACGACCGCTATGAGGATGGTGAACAGCACCGCGAACATCCACCGCACGCGCCGGAGTCGCATGCTCGATCAGTCCTCGATCCGGTAGCCGACGCCGCGCACGGTCTCGATCGGCGCTGGGTTGCCCGGCAGGTCGAGCTTGCGGCGCACGTTGGCAACGTGAACATCGACCACGTTCGACAGGCCGTCGTAGTTGGAATCCCACACGGCCTCGAGCAGCTCGGTCCGCGTGACGACCTGACCCTTGCGGTCGATGAGGAAGTGCAACATCGCGAACTCCCTGGCCGTGAGCGGCACCATCACCCCACGACGACGGACCGCATGGGCGGCAGGATCGAGCTCGATGTCGCCGACCCGCAACAACGGTGACCGCGCGTCGTCGGGGCGCCGTAGCAGCGCCCGCACGCGGGCACCGAGCTCGGCGAAGTCGAAAGGCTTCGTGAGGTAGTCGTCGGCGCCGGCGTCGAGGCCGAGCACCTTGTCGCCGGTCGCGTCACGGGCAGTGAGCACCAGCACCCGCGGTGGACGTTCGTTCTCGTGCAGCTCACGGCAGAGGGCGAGCCCATCGCCGTCGGGCAGACCAAGATCGAGCACGACGAGATGGTAGGCGTTGATCGCCACTGCCCTTCGAGCACCGGCGAGCGTGCGCTCGAGATCGACGGCATGACCGTCTTCGCCGAGACCACGTTGCACCACTCCACCGAGGGAGATGTCGTCTTCGACCACGAGCACCCGCACGACCGTCCATCGTCGCACACCGCGGATGAACTTCGGGTGAAGCGCCGATTCACAATGGTTTCATGTTGATCGGCGCATGATCGCAGACATGGCAGACGACAACGCATTGAGGGCCCACGTGTTGAGGCGGCTCACGTTCGGGCCGCGACCGGGGCAGGTCGACGACCTGGCCGATGTGGCGCCTGCAGATCTGATCGCGCAGCTGCTGGCGGCCGATCCCTTCGAACCGGACCCACCGAGCCTCGGCAGCGACGACGACTACTCGCGGTTGCCGCAGTGGTGGCTCGACGTGATGCGCGACGAACGGGCAGGGGTGCACGAACGGATGGTCTGGTTCTGGCACGGGCACCTCACCAGTGGGCTCGAGAAGGCTTCACCGTCGCTCATGTACCGTCAGCACCAGTTGCTGCGAGATCACGCGCTGGGCAACTTCCGCGATCTCGTCATGGCGATCACGATCGACGCGGCGATGCTCTACTGGCTCGACGGCGTCGGAAGCTCGGCATCGGCTGCGAACGAGAACTACTCGCGGGAGCTGATGGAGCTGTTCACGCTCGGGCGCGATGGCGGCTACTCGGAAGCAGATGTGCGTGCCGGAGCGACGGCGCTGGCCGGTTGGTGGGTGGACGGCGACCACGACGACGAGGTGAACTACGACGAGGGGTCGGCTGCGACCGAACCGACCGACTTCCTCGGACGTTCGGTGATGTATGCCGACGACGTCGTCAACGCCGTGTGCGATCACCCGTCGTGCGCCCCGTTCATCGCCACCAAGCTGCACACCTTCATCGTCGGTGAGCCGCCGAGCGACGATCGGCGGGTCGAGCTGGCCGCCATCTTCGCCGACGGTGGTCTCGAGATCCGCCCGCTGCTCGAGGCCATCGTCGGCCACCCCTCGTTCCTCGAGACGCGGCTCAACCGACCTCGTTCGGCAGTGGAGTGGCTCATCGCAACGTCCCTGCTGTTCGACGTCGAGATCGACTGGTGGCCACTCGACGGCTTGGGGCAGGTGCCGTTCAACCCGCCGAACGTGGCCGGCTGGCCCGGTTCGGGGAGGTGGCTGTCGACAGGTGTCGAGTTCGGCAAGGCCCAGGTCGCCTACGACAACGCGTGGGACACGGCCACCCTCGACTCCGGTGATCCGTTGAGCGACCTGCTCTCCCGGGCCGGCCTGTACGAGATCAGCGACACGACTCGCCAGGTGCTCGAGGAGGCCGCATCGTCGATCGAATCGCGACGGGACCGATCGACGATGCTGCACGCCCTGATCACCCTGTCACCAGAGTTCTCACTCGCCTGAACACCCGATCCGAACGAACAGGACCTCACCATGTCTGCACCGATCACCCGCAGGGAACTGCTCAAGTGGGCCAGCGCCGGCGCCGGCGCGGCTGCCGTCGGCGGAGCCACCTACTGGGTCGGCCGCGATGATGCCCCGACCCAGAACCCGACGGCGATGCTGGACGACCCCGACCAACGGCGCCCGCAGGTGACCGCGGCCCCTCCGCCGG
>VFMC01000563.1 GCA_006515795.1 Acidimicrobiaceae bacterium
CCGGTCTCATCACGGAAGGCAATACGTACACGTATCTCGCCAACCTCGCGATCGGGAACGGTGTGCCCGCCGGTGTGCATTCGATCACGGTCACGGTTCAGACGTCGGATGCCAACAACGGAAACACTCCGTATGACATCTCGATGTCGCAGAACTTCGTCGTGCAGACCACGGCCACGGCCATCACGGCACTGGCGCCTTCTCTGCAGACGACGGTCGCTCAGGGCGAGCGAGGTGTCGTGGTGAGCCTGCCGATTACTTTCGGTCCGGCCGGTTCGGGCGACATCACGGTGACGAGCGTGACTTGGAACATGTTCAAGACCGCCACCGCAGAGGTCGTGACAGGCGAGTACCAGATGACGCCCATCACCACCTTCCCGGTTCGGTTCAGCTACGGCGGCACCAACTCGGTCAGCTTCAAGCTGGATGCGGCGATTGGGGCGAAGACGGGCTCGATCACGATCAGGCCCGAGGTCGTCACGGTTGCCGATGCCAATACGGGCCGTGACTTGACGTTCCTCGTCGACGAGACGGCGAACCTGGGCCACTTCACGGTCGCGGGACCGAAGCCGGTTCTGCGCATCACCGGCATGACGCTCTCACCCAACAAGGTGTCGGTGCCGCAGCAGATCTACACCACCCTGACTGTCGAGAACCTCGGCGCCGCGTCGGCCAATCTGTTGACCACGCCCATCGCCTACCAGTTCTCGTCAGGTGCGACCGATGTGACGTCGCAATACTCGCTGAACTTGGTGACTACCGCGACGACCCAGATTCCGGGTTACCAGACGAGGTCGTTCCAGGTTCAGATCCAGGTCAAGCCGACGGCCACGACCTACGGTCTGATCAGCGTCGACGCCGGAATCGATACCACCAACGCCGCGGACGGCACGTCTGCTACGAGCCAAGTGATGGACATCGCGTCGTTCACGGTCTACAAGGGTTCGGCGGACAAGGCGTCGTACACCCTCACCGCCTATGCTCCGGGCGCCATCGAGAAGACCTCGCAGGCCTCGGGTAATAACTCGACCTATCAGGCGAAGGTCGAGCTGGCGATGACGTCGCTGTCGAGCGTCGCCGATGCCACGGTCAGCAACATCAGCCTGGCGATGAAGATCGGGACCCAGACGGTAACCACCGAGTACGACACCGGCACGGCTCCGAGTACGTTCACGATCTCGGCCGGCCAGACGAAGCGCGTGACGTGGAACGTTACGGCGCTGAACACCGCGACCAAGGGTCAGCCC
>VFMC01000147.1 GCA_006515795.1 Acidimicrobiaceae bacterium
CCGCGGCCGCTCCCGGCGGTGTGAAGGTGATCGCCATCGATCCCCATGCCGGCAACGACCGCGGTCCCCAGGAGCTCGAAGGGTTCCAGACCGAAGCTGTCGGCGACCACGAGATCTTCAACTCCAACCTGCGCGCCGCCGGTGTCGCCGATCGGGTCACGCACCTCCGCGCGTTCAGCGATGAGGCGCTCACCGAGGTGACCGGTTCGATCGAGGTTCTCTACATCGACGGCGCCCATCGCTATGCGCCGGCCCGCACCGACATCCGCGACTGGGGCAGGCGGGTCACCTCCGGTGGCACCATGCTCATCCACGACTCGTTCTCGTCGGTCGGCGTCACGCTGGCGATCATCCGCGAACTGATGTTCGGCGGAAGGTTCCGCTACGTCGGCCGGGCCCGTTCGATGACCGAGTACCGCGCCGATCTCCCCGCCGGCGCCGGTCCCAGGATGCGCAACGCGGTGCGGCAGATGGCACAGTTACCCTGGTTCGCGAAGAACCTGCTGGTCAAGGTGCTGCTGACGCTCAAGTTGGGACGGCTGCTGCACCGGGTGACCGGCCGTGAGCCAGAGTGGCCCTACTAGCGTGCATCCCGTGACTCGTACGTCGCTCACCGGCTGGGGGCGCACCAACCCGTCGGTGGCCGAGGTGCTGCAGGTGCTCCCTGCGGAGGTTCCCGCGGCGCTGAAGGAGGCGGGCGAGCGCGGCGCCCTCGTGCGTGGCCTCGGGCGCAGCTACGGCGACGCCGCGCAGAACGGCGGAGGCACGGTGCTGCGGCTGCTCGGTAGCGCCACCGACGCGGTGCTCGACCGGGCTGCGGCAACGATCACGGTCAGCGCCGGAGCGAACCTCGACGAGCTGCTACGGGTGATCGTGCCACGCGGCTTCTTCGTTCTGGTCACGCCGGGCACGCGTTTCGTAACCATCGGCGGGGCCATCGCCAGCGACATCCACGGCAAGAACCACCACGTCGACGGCTCGTTCGGCAACCACCTCGTGCGGATGTCGCTGCAGCTCGCCTCGGGCGACGTCGTGGAGCTGAGCCGCTCCAGCGACCCCGAGCTGTTCTGGGCGACCATCGGCGGCATGGGCCTCACCGGGGCGATCCTCGATGCCACCATCGGGCTGCTGCCGATCGAGTCGAGCCGCATGGCGGTCGACACTCGTCGCATCGCCCGACGAGTACCGCTACAGCGTGGCGTGGATCGATCTCGCCGCCAAGGGCCGTCACCTCGGGCGCAGCGCCCTCACCCGCGGCGATCATGCCCGCGCCGATCAACTCGGCCCGAAGGCGGCGGTGGACCCACTCGCATACGGCCCCAGGCAGCTGATCTCGGTGCCGCCGGTGGTGCCGCGTCCTGGGTTGTTGAACCATGCTTCGGTGGCGGCCTTCAACGAGCTGTGGTATCGCAAGACCCCACGCGATCGGCGCGGCGGCATCCAGGGCATCGCCTCGTTCTTCCACCCCCTCGACATGGTCGGTTCGTGGCCGCGTCTGTATGGTCGACCAGGTCTCGTGCAGTACCAGTTCGTCGTGCCGTTCGGGCAGGAGGAGGTGATGCGCCGGGTGATCGAGCGGGTCTCGGCCAGCGGCGCGGCCAGCTTCCTCGCCGTTTTGAAGCGGTTCGGTGTCGCCAACGGCGCACCGCTCAGCTTCCCGCAGCCGGGTTGGACGCTGGCCCTCGACATGCCGGGCGGGGCGCGTGGGCTCGGCAACCTGCTCCACGGCCTCCGATCCGGCGCGGGTACCCGCGGCTGGCCGAGTGGCAGGCAGTGCGCGACCGAGTCGATCCCGAGCACGTGTGGCAGAGCGATCTCGGCCGCCGTCTCGCCCTCGCCGAGCAGTGACAGGAACCAATTCATGGACAACGCTTTCGGACAACCGCAGACCATCGTCGTGCTCGGCGGTACCAGCGACATCGGGCTGGCGATCGCGCGGGCCCTGATCACGCCTGTGCTGCGCACGGTGGTGCTGGCTTGCCGTGACGCGGCGCGCGGGGAAGCTGCTGCTGCGGCCCTCCGTGATGGCACCTTCGAGGTGGAGGTGGTGCCCTTCGACATCGCCGACACCGGAACGCACGTGGAGCTGGTGGCCGATCTGGCGGCGCGCCACGGCGACCTCGACGTGGTGGTGCTGGCGGCCGGGCAGTTGGGCGATGGTGCGGTCGTCGGCGCCGATGCCGAGGCTGCCGCACGACTCGCCCACGTGAACTTCACCGGTGCGATCTCGGCGTCGATCGCGACGGCGAACCGGCTGCGGCTGCAGGGGCACGGCACCCTTGTCGTGTTGAGCAGCGTGGCGGGGGAGCGGGTACGCAAGGCCAACTTCGTCTACGGCGCCACCAAGGCCGGCCTCGACGGGTTCGCTCAGGGTCTCGGTGATTCGCTGGTGGGCAGCGGCGCGCGCACCGTGAAGGGTTTGCGTTCAGGTCGGCGCACCGTGTGGGCGCCAGGAATCTTGCGGTTCGTGTTCAGCGCGCTGCGCCACGTCCCCGGTCCGGTCTGGCGACGCCTGCCGCTGGGCTGACCTGCCTCGGTCGGCCTCGATCGGCGGGGGTGTCAGGGGCGTTCGGCGAGCTCGTGGTCGAGCGAGGCCCGTCGTTCGGCGCCGATGCCGATACCTGCCGGGCTCACCCCGTCTCCCTGTTCGCAGGCCCGGTAGAGCAGCACGAGTGCGTTCTCGTAGTTTCCGACCAGGCAGAACCGGTCGGCCACCACCTGGTTGGGCTGGTCGCTGCCGAAGTTGCTCGACGCGTTCGGCTCGTACCAGCCGGTCCAGAAGTTGGTGAGCAGCAGCCAGTCGGCCGAGGCGACGTCGTCGGCCAGGCGGGAGCCTTCCTGATCGGCAAGGCCGGGATCCATCTCGATGTAGTACGTGGCCGGTTCCAGCTCTGGGAACATGAAGTAGAAGACCACGTCGCTGTAGATGGTGCGGCTCAGGTCGGCGGGGCCGACGAGCAGTCGCTCGCCGGCGGTGCTCATCGCCGCGAGGTCGTCGATTGCTGTTTGGCTGGCACTTTGCAGTGCCTCGTTGCCGAAGTAGAACCGGCGATCGTCGCGGCTCACCTCGAACCCGCCGGCCTTCTGCCCGACGCTGATCCGGCTGAACAGCAGGTACGTGCGGTATGTGTAGTACGGGCAGACGACGAAGAACGTTGCGATCACCACCACCGCAGCGATCACATCGTGTCGGATCACCTGCGCCGCTCGGCCGCTCCGCACGCCGGCCAGCTCGCGCACCACGGCGGGGACGAGCGCAAACGTGATGCACGATCCCCATGCGAGGTGCGTGCTGTCGGGGCGCTGCAGGGCCTGGCCCAGCATCCCGAGTCCGGTCGCGGTGCCGACGAGCAGGGTGACCCGCTGCGGGGTCGATCCGAACCGTCGTATCAGCGCCACGGCCACGACCACCGAGCCGATGGCGGTGATGATCACCAGGAAGAACCAGAAGAAAAGCTGGTGGTTGGCGGCGAGCGCCGGGAAGCGCCACCACGGCGCGTCGAGGGGGCCTTCGGCGACGGCCTGCAGCGCGCCGTCGATCTTGGAGAAGCTCGGCGGGCGGGGCAGCTCGCGGCCCGGCCGGAGGTACTTGACGGGGTCGGCAACCATGCCACGCCACGATGGTCCGATGCCGGCGATCGCGAGGTGGATCCACATCGGCACGAGGCCGACGACCGCTCCCGCTGCCGTCCATCGAATCGAGCGAGTGGTCCAAGCCACCACTGCATGGGCCATGGCGAGAGCGACGATCAGATCGGGGCGGAACGAGAGCGCCAACCCGGCGAGCGCGCCGGAGGCCAGCAGGGCCACGGTGCGCTGACGGTCGGCGGTGTGGACGGCGCGGACGGCGAACACCACGCTCCACACGCCGAGGGCGACGGCGCCTTCCCACGCCAGCGCCGAGAGGCCGATCGGGGTGAGCACGAGCAGCGTTGCCGTGATCGCCGAGATCGTCGCCAGCCGGTGGCCCCATGCCCGACACATCGCGTACACCCCCAGGATGAGGCCCACGTGCTGCAGCAGGCCAAAGGTGCGTTGACTCTCGAGCGTGTAGCCGAACACCTCGTACCAGCCCATCAGAATCTGCAGCGCCCCTGGTCCGTACAGGTGCAAGAAGTCGACGTTGGGGACCTTGCCGTCGAGCATCTCCTTCGGGAAGACGAGCATGAAACCCTCCTCCATCGAGCTGCCGGTGCCGAGGTAGAGCCCCCTTGCCGGCAGTGCCACAACAGCGCCGATGATGGCGAGGCACACGATGGTGGCGCGCCGGTTGCCCGAGCGGAGCGGCCCGCCGAGCACGAACGGTGCGATGGGTGCGGGCTCGGAGACGGGTGAGTCGGGCGCGGCCGAATCCTCGGGGTCCGCGGTCTCCAGCACGTTGCGACTGTAGTGAGCCACGGTTGGTACAGCAGGGGATCGCGACGAAGTGCTCGCCCGCGTTCGCCGATGGCCAGCAGATCGAACCGGCAAGCAGTCTGGGACTTTCTGCCCTCCCGCGCACGGCCGGAAAGGACCATTCTCGGATCAGGAACGTAGACGACAGCCTGAGCAACGGCCGAAACCGCTGTCACGATTTGCCGTTGACATTGCGTGCGGACTTGAACGACGCGCTAATGACGCGGGTAGACCGACGACGCCGTCCCGAGTCGTTGGTTGTCTCTGCTACGGTCGGATGGATCGCGATCAAACCTGACGCTATCCGGTGTCTCGAAGTGATGGGGTTCGTGTGAGCAGTAGAGCAGGTGCGGCAAGAATCGGCATCCGCTTGGCGAGGGGACTGTGCGTAGCCGCGGTGGGATTGTTCGGACTCCTGCTCGCGAACGGTACGTACAACCGTGACGACCCAGCACCGGTCGGGTCGTCGCAGGTGGTGCTGTCGGGGTTGGGCTCCGCGCCATATGGGTTGATGTTGTCTCCGTCCGGGACCTGGCAGGTGGTGGCTGCGTCGGGTGCCTTGTTCATCTCTCAGGACGGCGTCTCGTGGGCCAACATTGGAGTGCCGTCGGGGGTGGCAGCTACGGGGTTTGTGGCGATCGACGATAGCGGCACGGTCTTTATGACGGTGGCCGGAACGGGCAACTACAGGCCAACGCTCTTGTACACCTATGCCTCATCTTGGACGGGACCGGTGACGGTTCTGAGTGGAATTGTCAACATTGGTCAAGGGCCTGCGGGCATTGTGACGGACGGCTCGAAGCTGGTGGCGTTGGAACGGGCGACGGGTCGCACGGCAGTGTCAACGAACGGCGGGACTACGTGGGCGATTGCCGGGTCAGTCTCGGGAGGGACTGGCTACTCGACGACGGTCATCGGCGGTTTCATGCACGTGATCTCCGCCTCAGGGGTGTACAGCCGTTGGTCGTTCAGCTCAATGACGTCGACAGCGACGCTGTCGGGGCTGGCTCCGTCCAGTCGGGTGATGTCGTCGCCGGGCTCAACGAGTCATTTGTGGGCGATGGCCGCGGATAGCGTCGGCCTTTCGCTTCGTGAGTCGACTGACTCGGGTGCGACGTGGACAGCGGTCGCGTCGAACGAGATGATGCCTGTTCGTTCGACGACCTTTGCCTCGCCGATGATGCGAGCCGATGGTGTGATCGGGACCTATGGCTCTGAAGTTGTGTCGGGTACAGTTTCTCTAGTCGACTTTGGAAGAAATCCGGCTGTTTCGACGGTCTCCAATCCGCTAGCAGACGGCTGGTCGGACATGTCGCGACTTGCGACCTCGGTGACATATGGCGCGCTGACGGTCTCTCCGGGTCAACTTGTGTCTGGGGGCGTCGTAGATCCGATCAGGTTGGTGACCCAATCCCGAACCGTGGGGTCCTCGACGGTGTACGACGTGTATTTGATCTCGGGTGCGGCAACCCTCGAGCCATGGTCTGTGGTCTCGTCGTCCTCGAACGCGACAGCCTTGATCGAGGGCATGGCAGGTCAGCCGGGTGTTGTGGTGTTCTCGCCGTCAGGGACGTGGCGAGTGATCGCGGCCGGCGCATCGGTGTACCGATCCGCAGATGGTTCGAACTGGACCAACATTGGCGTGCCATCGGGATCTAGTGGGTTGAACGTAGCGATTGGTGATGACGGCACGGTGTATGCGAGTCGTAGTGGGACCGGCACGTACAAGAACACTCTGACCTACAGATTTACGTCCGATTGGTTTGGCCCCAGAACGGCATTGAGTTTTCCTTCGAATGTCTCGGCTGGAGCTAGCGGGATCTACACCGATGGCTCGAAGCTGATCGTTCTTGAGCGTGCCACTGGACGGACAGCGGTCTCGATCGATAGCGGAAACAGCTGGGCGCTCGGCGGATCGGTGACAGGCTCCGTGTACGGGTACCAGGGAGCAGTTCTCGGCGGCTACCTGCATGTCTGGTCGAGCAACGGAAGTGGCTCGCATACTCTCAATCGGTGGTCGCTGGCGACCCACGCCACCACTACAACGACCAGCTTCACCGGATGGCAGGCACAGCTTCTCCCGGCCAGCGGGTCCACGTCGCACTTGTGGTTGGCTGCTGGTCATCACACGACGGGCACGCAGTCGCTGTACGAATCAACTGACAGCGGGTCGACCTGGACTGCAGTGACGTCGTGGACTGGTGCTGCCGCGCAGCGGTTCGATCGGGACACTGGGGACGTGCGCGGATTGGCGACCGCGGCTTGCTCGACGGGTTCGTTCGTGTACGGGATGGAGCATCCGCTGGGCGTGGGGTCGGGCTGGGGCCCGTACGAGGCGTTCCAACTCGGCGCCACGGGGTCCCCCTCGGTGGTGCAGTCGAGAGGTCGAGTTGATGGGGTCATGTCCGACGCGGATGACGTCTGGTACAGCGTGCAGAACGGTTCGACCTGGGATTTGTACCGAGTCGATCCGACCGCCCTTACCCCTGAAGCTGTGTACGGCAACGACGGTTACGCGGTGACCGTCGGCGGAGTAAACACCGCAATCCGCGGACACGTCGAGTCCTGGACCGACGTGAAGATCGCAGGTGTCGGCCCGTCGCTCGAGCTCACTCGGACATACAACTCACAGGATCGTCGCATCGGTATCTTCGGTCGCGGGTGGACTTCGACGTTCGAGACCCGCGCGTTCGAGAACTGTGTCACTAAGGATGTCACCGTCCTCTATGCCGACGGGCGTCGCGAGACCCATCGGTGGAATGGCACGAGCTATGTCACCCCGGCTGGCCACACGACCAAACTGACGAAGACCGGCTCGACCGGCTGGAAGCTGACCGGAGTCGACGGGATCGTTCGAACCTTCCGAACCGACGGTCGGATGACCTCGATCGCTGACGCCGACGCACAAGCTCTCAACCTGTCGTGGAACGGGTCAGGTCAGCTCACGACAGTCACTGACGTCGTGTCAGGGCGAACACTGACCTTCACCTACACCAGTGGTCTGGTGTCGTCAGTCGCGACGAACTCGGTGACTTCCGCAGGTGTTACCGCGCCGCTGGTTTGGAACTACACCTACTCGGGCCAGGATCTCGCCAAGGTGTGCGAACCTCGGAACAACAACGTC
>VFMC01000148.1:0-5206 GCA_006515795.1 Acidimicrobiaceae bacterium
CATCATCCTCGCTCCCGTGGTCTCGGAGAAGAGCTACGGCCTCATCGAGCAGGGTGTCTACACCTTCAGGGTGCACCCGAGCGCCAGCAAGCCCGAGATCCACGACGCGGTCGAGGCGATCTGGGGCGTGCAGGTCGTGAAGGTCAACACCCTCAACCGCCACGGCAAGAAGACGCGGGCGCGCAAGTCGAATCGAACAGGATCCAAGCCCGACACCAAGCGGGCCATCGTCACCCTCGCAGCGGGCAATGAGATCCCGCTGTTCGAGAACTGAGGTCTGAGGTCATGGCCATTCGTTCCCGCAAGCCCACCAGCCCAGGTCGTCGTTTCCAGACGAGCTCCGACTTCTCGGAGATCACCAAGACGACGCCCGAGAAGTCCCTGCTGGCACCCACCCACAAGACAGGCGGGCGCAACGTCTACGGTCGCAAGACCGCCCGCCACCGCGGTGGCGGCCACAAGCGTCAGTATCGACTCGTCGACTTCAAGCGGGTGAAGGACGACGTCACCGCCAAGGTCGCGGCCATCGAGTACGACCCGAACCGCACCTGCCGGATCGCACTGCTGCACTACGCCGACGGCGAGAAGGCCTACATCCTGGCGCCGAAGGGTCTCAACGTGGGCATGCACGTCGCCAGCGGTCACGGCGCCGACATCAAGCCCGGCAACGCGCTACCGCTGCGGTTCATCCCCGTGGGTACCACCGTGCACAACGTCGAGCTCCGCCCCGGCCAGGGCGGCAAGATCGCCCGCTCGGCCGGCATGGCCGTGCAGCTGGTCGCCAAGGAAGGCGACTTCGCCACTTTGCGCATGCCCTCCACCGAGATGCGTCGCGTGCTCATCGACTGCCGCGCCACCGTCGGCGAGGTCGGCAACAGCGAGCACGAGCTGATCAAGATCGGCAAGGCGGGCCGCAACCGCTGGAAGGGCCGTCGCCCGCAGACCCGCGGTGTGGCCATGAACCCGGTCGACCACCCACTCGGCGGCGGCGAGGGCCGGACGTCGGGCGGTCGTCCCGCGGTGTCGCCGTGGGGCAAGCCCGAGGGGCGCACTCGCAACAAGAAGAAGGCATCGCAGCAGCTGATCGTGCGCCGTCGTCGCACGAGCAAGGGCCGGAGGTAGACCACCATGTCACGCAGTCTCAAGAAGGGCCCGTTCGTCGACGACCATCTGCTCAAGAAGGTCGATGCGCAGAACGCGGTCGGCGAGCGCAAGGTCATCAAGACCTGGAGCCGTCGCAGCACGATCATCCCCGACATGGTCGGCCACACCATCGCCGTCCACGACGGTCGCAAGCACGTGCCGGTGTACGTCACCGAGAGCATGGTCGGTCACAAGCTGGGCGAGTTCAGCCCGACCCGCACCTTCAAGTACCACGCCGGCCAAGAGAAGAACACGAAGGGTCGCCGCTGATGACCGGTCCGAAGCTCAACGAGAAGTCGTTCGTCGTCGGCGAACGCAGTGGCACCAAGGCCAGCGCGCTGTACGTGCGCTCCGGTGCATGGAAGGCACGCGCCGTACTCGACCTGATCCGGGGCCTCCCCGTGAAGCAAGCCGACGAGGTGCTGCAGTTCACCGATCGCGAAGTTGCCGGCACCATCCGCAAGGTGCTCGCATCGGCCGTTGCCAATGCGGTGCACAACGACGAGCAAGACGCCGACGAGCTCTACATCAAGGCGTGCTTCGCCGACGAGGGCCCGACGATCAAGCGGTTCACGCCACGTGCCCGCGGCCGGGCCGGCGCGATCAAGAAGCGCTCCAGCCACATCACGATCATCGTCGGCCGTCTCGATGATGCTCGCCTCGAAGTGATCCAGGCTCGCGCCGCGAAGCACGGCACAGCGGGCCGCCGTCGTGGAGCCGCCGCCGGCGGTACCACCGCATCGCGTCGTGAGCGCGTCGAACGCAGCCGTCAGCGCGCCGCCGGGCTCAAGGGTGCCGACGTGGTCGACGACGCCGTCGACGACGAGCTGGTCGACGACGAGCTGGTCGAAGCACCCGAGCTGATCGAAGCACCCGAGACAGCCGCAGACGACACCGAACCAGAGACGGAAGGCAACTGACATGGGCCAGAAGATCAACCCGTACGGCTTCCGCCTGGGCATCACCACCGATCGGAAGAGCCGCTGGTTCTCCGACCGCCAGTACAAGGAGTACCTCACCGAGGACTGGAAGATCCGCCGCGCCCTGATGGCCAAGCTCGAGACGGCCGCCGTCAGCCGGATCGAGATCGAGCGCACTCGCGACAAGGTGCGCGTCGACATCCACACCGCCCGCCCGGGCATCGTGATCGGTCGTCGTGGCGCTCAGGCCGACGAGCTGCGTCAGCTGCTCACCCAGATCACCGGTCAGCCGAAGGTCCAGCTCAACATCGTCGAGATCAAGAGCCCCGAGCTCGACGCGGCCCTCATCGCCCAGGGCGTTGCCGATCAGCTCGTAAATCGCATCGCCTTCCGGCGGGCGATGAAGCGCGCCGTGCAGAACGCCCAGCGCGCCGGTGCGCTCGGAATCCGGGTGCAGTGCTCGGGTCGTCTCGGCGGCGCCGAGATGAGCCGCACCGAGTGGTACCGCGAGGGCCGTGTCCCGCTGCACACGCTTCGTGCCGACATCGACTACGGCATGCGCGAGGCCCGTACCTCGAGCGGCCGAGTGGGCGTGAAGGTGTGGATCTACAAAGGCGACATCGTCCCCTACAAGTCGCTCACCGACGACAAGATCAGCCGTGAAGCCGCAATGGCCGTCGGTGAGACCTCGGGTTCGGCCACGCCGCGCAAGGTCGTGTCCTCGGTCGGCCCACGTCGCACCGACGAGCTCGAGGGCGAGGCCGCTCCGCTGATCAAGGAAGCCGATCCCGAGCTCGAGAAGTTGCTCGACGAAGAGGAAGACATCGCCCGCCGTACCCACGAAGGGCACGAAGCACCTCACTTCCGTGGGGAGGACTGACCATGTTGATGCCGCGCAAAGTCGCACACCGCAAGCACCACCGGGGCCGCACGACGGGCCTCGCCAAGGGTGGCTCCAACCTCGCCTTCGGCGAGTACGGCATCCAGGCGCTCGAGCCGGGTTGGCTCAGCGCCCGCCAGATCGAGGCAGCACGTATCGCCATGACCCGCGCCATCAAGCGCGGCGGCAAGGTGTGGATCAACGTCTTCCCCGACAAGCCCGTCACGAAGAAGCCTGCCGAGACGCGCATGGGCTCCGGCAAGGGCAACCCCGAGTTCTGGGTCGCCGTCGTCAAGCCCGGTCGGGTGCTGTTCGAGCTGTCGTTCCCCGACGAGGCGACAGCGAAGGCTGCGCTCGAGAAGGCGATCCAGAAGCTGCCGATCAAGGCCCGGATCATCACCCGCGAGGAGGTCTACTGATGGCCAAGTCCACCACTGAACTGAGCGAGCTCGATCTTGCCGCCCTCGTCGAGGAGCTGCGCGCGAGCAAGCAGGAGTCGTTGAACCTGCGGTTCCGCAACGCCACCGGCCAGCTCGACAACAACGCCGAGATCCGCACCGTGCGCCGCCAGATCGCGCGCATCAACACCTACATCCGTCAGCGTGAGATCGCTGCCGCCGAGAGCGGGAACTGAGATGGCCGAAGACACCGTCACCACACCGTCGGCCGATGCCGACAACACCGAGCCGGCAACCGTCGCGCCCGATACCGCCGCGCCCGACACGACAGCGCCCGACGCCGCCGCTGGCAGCGATCGTGGCGCCCGCAAGGTCCGCGAGGGCTTGGTCGTCTCGAACAAGATGGAGAAGACCGCCGTGGTCGCCGTCATCGAGCGGGTCCGTCACCCCAAGTACGGCAAGTTCATGATGCGCACGAAGAAGCTGTACGCCCACGACGAGACCAACGACGCCAACATCGGCGACAAGGTCCGTGTCATGGAAACCCGCCCGCTCAGCAAGAACAAGCGCTGGCGCGTCGTGGAGATCCTGGAAAGGGCGAAGTGACCTCATGATCCAGCAGGAATCCCGTCTCCGTGTCGCCGACAACAGCGGCGCCAAAGAAGTGCTCTGCATCAAGGTGCTCGGCGGTACTCGCCGCCGCTACGCCTCGATCGGCGACATCTTCGTGGCCGCCGTGAAAGACGCCATCCCGGGCGCCGGCGTGAAGAAGGGCGACGTCGTCAAGTGCGTCGTCGTCAGGGTCAAGAAGGAGAAGCGCCGTCCCGACGGCAGCTACATCCGTTTCGACGAGAACGCCGCAGTCATCATCAAAGACGACCTCACCCCGCGGGGCACGCGCATCTTCGGGCCCGTCGGCCGCGAGTTGCGCGACAAGAAGTTCATGCGCATCGTCTCGCTGGCTCCGGAGGTGCTCTGACCATGAAGCTGAAGAAGGGCGACACCGTCGTCGTCATCGCTGGCAAGGACAAGGGCAAGGAGGGCGCAATCGCCCAGGTCTTCCCGTCCGACAACCAGGTCATCGTCAGTGGCGTCAACACCGCCAAGAAGCATCAGAAGGCTCGCGCCGCCAACCAGCAGGGCGGCATCATCGACCGCGACATGCCGGTCGACGCGAGCAACGTGATGCTCATCCACAAGGGCAAGCCCACCCGCGTGGGCTATGGCACCGACGCGGCCGGCAAGAAGGTCCGAATCGCCAAGCGCACCGGAGAGGTGATCGGGTGAGCACAACAGTCGCAACCGCTTCCCAGCAAGTACAGCCGCGGTTGAAGCAGAAGTACCACGACACCGTGAAGGTGGCACTGCTCGAGGGCCTCGGTCTCACCAACGTGATGCAGGTGCCGAAGCTCGAGAAGATCGTCGTCAACATGGGAGTCGGCAAGGCCACGCAACAGCCGTCGTTGCTCGAGGGCGCCGTTCGTGATCTCACGATGATCACCGGTCAGAAGCCGGTCATCACCAAGGCACGCGATTCGATCGCCGGCTTCAAGCTCCGTGAAGGTCAATCGATCGGGTGCAAGGTCACGCTGCGCGGCGACCGGATGTGGGAGTTCCTCGACCGCCTCATCAGCGTCGCGATCCCTCGCATCCGCGACTTCCGCGGCCTCCCGGCTCACAGCTGGGATGGTCGGGGCAACTACACGTTCGGCCTCAGCGAGCAGGTCGTGTTCCCCGAGATCGACTACGACAAGATCGACGCCCCTCGCGGGATGGACATCACGATCGTCACCAGTGCCGCAACCAACGATCAGGGTCGTGCCCTGCTCGATGCGTTCGGCTTCCCGTTCAAGCGTGGCGCCGAT
>VFMC01000148.1:5218-6390 GCA_006515795.1 Acidimicrobiaceae bacterium
CGTTCGGCTTCCCGTTCAAGCGTGGCGCCGATGCCGGTCCCGCTCCCACGAAGTCCAAGCGCCGCGGTCCGGTGCGCGGCGGCAAGGGCGCCGGCAAGCCGGCCAGGAAGAAGTGAGGTAGGGCTCCGTCATGGCAAAGAAATCGCAGATCAACAAGGCAAACGCCAAGCCCAAGTACAAGGTTCGCGCCTACACGCGCTGCCGTCGTTGCGGCCGGGCTCGCTCGGTCTACCGTCAGTTCGGCCTGTGCCGCATCTGCCTGCGTGAGATGGCTCACGCCGGCGAGATCCCCGGTCTCACGAAAGCCAGCTGGTGAGAGGACATCATGCTCACTGATCCCATCGCCGACATGCTCACCCGTATCCGCAACGCCAACACGGCGATGCACGACGAGGTCCGCATGCCCTGCTCCAAGCAGAAGGTCGCCCTGGCCAAGATCCTCGAGAGGGAGGGCTACATCACCGGTTTCACGGTGGCGCCTTCCACCGCGGGTCCTGGCGAGGTGCTCACCGTCTCGATGAAGTACTCCGCCGATCGTCATCGCACGATCTCGGGCCTCCGTCGCATCTCCACCCCCGGCCTGCGCGTGTATCGCAAGGGCAACGCCGTGCCACGCGTGCTCGGTGGCCTGGGTGTGGCCGTCCTGTCCACCAGCAATGGGCTCATGACCGACCGCGATGCGCGCAAGCGCAACGTGGGCGGCGAAGTGCTCTGCTACGTGTGGTGACGAGAGGAACCCGACATGTCACGAATCGGTAAAGCCCCGATCACCGTCCCCGGTGGTGTCGACGTCAGCATTGCCGGCGGTTCGGTCACCGTGAAGGGCCCGCGGGGCACGCTCAGCCGTACCGTTCCCGGCGCGATCACCGTTCGCCACGACGAGGCACTGTTGCTCGTCGAGCGTCCCGACGATCTCCGCGAGAGCCGCGCCCTGCATGGTCTCACCCGCACGTTGGTGAACAACATGGTGGTCGGCGTCACCGACGGGTTCGCCAAGGAGCTCGAGATCATCGGCGTCGGCTATCGCGCCGAGGCCCAGGGCCCCACCACCTTGCGGATGGCGCTCGGCTTCAGCCACCCGGTAATCGTGCACGCCCCCGAGGGCATCACCTTCGAGTGCCCCACGCAGACCCGTGTCATCGTGAAGGGCATCGACAAAGAGGTCGTCGGTC
>VFMC01000149.1 GCA_006515795.1 Acidimicrobiaceae bacterium
CCGCGGCCGCCACCGCCGCCGGCATCACCATCCTCTCGATCTCCACCACCTCCACCACACCCGAAGGGGTCCGCTCGTGATCACCACCTACACCGCCATACCCGGCATCGACGTCATCACGTCGGCCTTCCCCATCCCCGGCTTCGGCTTTGTCCCGATCAACGCCTACGTCATGCACGGACCTGAACCGGTCCTTGTCGACACCGGCTCGGTGATCGAGAGCGAGGAGTTCCTGGCCGTTCTCCGCACGGTGATCGATCCAGCCGACCTCCGTTGGATCTGGCTCACCCATTCCGACTTCGACCACATCGGCAGCCTCCACGCGCTGCTGGCCGAGAACCCACGGCTGCGGGTGATCACCACCTTCCTCGGCGTCGGGGTGATGAGCCTCGCCAGTCCGATCCCTCTCGACCGGGTGCACCTCCTCAACCCCGGCGAGCGCTTCACGGCCGGACACCGCTCCCTGACGGCCTTGCGGCCGCCGGCGTTCGACAACCCGGTCACCACCGGCTTCCACGACAGCGAGTCCGGTGCCCTCTTCAGCGCCGACTGCTTCGGTGCGCTCCTGCAGGCCGTTCCCGAGCGGGCGACCGATCTGAGCGATGACGAGCTTCGCCAGGGGCAGGTGCTCTGGGCGACCATCGACTCGCCGTGGCTCCACAAGGTCGACCCGGCGATGCTCGCCGGTGAACTCGACGCCATCCGCAGGCTTGACCCGACGATGATCCTCAGCAGTCATCTCCCTGCCGCTCCCGCGACGATGCTCGAGCAACTGCTCGATTCTCTGCAATCCGTTCCCGCCGCCGTGCCGTTCGTCGGTCCGGACCAGTCAGCCCTCGAGCATCTCCTGGCCTCCATGACCCCAGGAGTCATGTCATAGCCACCTAGTCCTCACCTGGTCCCGACTGCTGGAAGCAGGAGCGCGGGACAGTCGGTCGATTGTCAAAGCCGAAATCGATGGGGATCAGGTTCGCTCGATGGTGATCTTGGCTCGGACGGCGGCGGCGATCTTGCGGATGTGGGTGTGGTTGGAGGTGACGATTCCTCGACCGGAGACGCTGCGATGACGCGTGGCTGTGGGTGGGCGACAGGTTCGCAGCCATCGGTAGATTTGCTGCGTGGAGCGGGTCGTCGTCGTCAAGGGTCTCAACGACCGGGATGAACCGTGGCGGTATTGGCTCACGCGCCCGATGGCGGAGCGGGTTGCGATGGTCGAAGAACTTCGACAGGAGTATCACGGATGGTCCGATGGAACTGAGCCACGACTTCAGCGAGTTCATCGGGTACTTCGTCGCACGTGATGTCAGGTTCCTCGTGGTGGGCGGTGCGTAGTACGCGACGGACCGGTCAAGCGCGGTCTAGGCGTTGACGGCAGAGGAAGTCAGCTCAGCCGCCGACGGGAGGGCCAGACCATGTCGATGCGGTGGTCGACCACCCAACATCCACACCGATCTCGGCAGGCGCCACTCGCTCGTCCGGCTGCTCACCGTCGAACTGGAATCCGAGTGCCTCCGGAACCCGACGACTCGCGCGGTTCGCAGCGTCGTGGTGGATCTCGACACGCGTGATGCCCGGTCGCCCCAACGCAAGGGTGGTCAGGCGAGCAGCAACTTCTCGGGCGTAGCCGCAACGAACATGATCGACATGAACCCAGTAGCCGATCTCGAGCGTGTCAGGGCCCCCTCGATGGTGCAGTCCGCATCCGCCCACCACTGTGTCGTCTGCGAACATGCCGTAGACGATGTCACCGCCGCGTCGCCAGTCCCGCTCCCAGCCATCGATCAGCGCAGTGCGATCGTCGTCGCTCATCGGTTCGTGATTGATGAACGGCATCCACGGTCGAAGGTGCTCGGCGCTCTGTTCGATCGCTGTGCGGAGCATCGCCACGTCGTCGCGGACCCATCGGCGAAGGGTGAGTCGATGGCAGACAACGAGTTCCGGCAGCACAGGCATCGAGTCAGCCTCTCATCGCCGGCTTGCCAGCACACCGCGAATTCGATGACTGCCGTGGACCGCTCAACCAGCGGTAGGTGGCAGCCACGACGAGTTCAGCGGCGCACATTGTGGGTCACCTGCCGTGCCAGTCGTCGCGTCGAGGTCTGCGCGATCGAAGACGTAGATGAACGCCACGGGTTCATCGGGATGCTGACACTCTCCGTCAGCGATCCACATTGAGGTGGTTTCTCGACCCTCGAACCTCGGCAAGTACTTCGTCGTCACCGACGAGAGGGTCGGCGGTTGGTTCCACCATCTTGCGACTGTCGGCTCGGCGAACCATTCGACCAGGGTCGGGAAGTCTTCGACCGTGGGGGGCCTGAAAGGATCGACGGCGACCGCTGTCGGTGATCGGTCGAAGCGCCGACTGCGGTTGGCACTTGTGCCGAGTGGATACGTGTGTTCCGTCGGTCGGTCGAGTCAGGGCCGTCGGGCAATCACGTGGACCTGAGATCCGAGCCATCGGTACGGATCTCGTCTGCCTGCTTGGTCCTCGGCGTCGAGCAGCTCGACTCCGTACCACTCGACAAGGCCGAGCCCACACGACGCCAGCTCGTTCACGACGTCGTCGAGCAGGTCGGCACGCGCTTCGACGCCGAGTTCGTTGGTGTAGCGATCAGTGTCGAGCGCTGCGAGTGCGCCAGCCCAGTCACCTCGCAGCCCGGGTCGCATCGCGAGCGCGTGTCCGTTGCGGAACGTCACCGACATCAGGCCGCCGGGTCGGACTCGTTGAGCGAGGGTCGCGATCGCTGCCGATCGGTCAACGAGGTACATCAGTAGGCCATGGGCGCAGACGAGGTCGAAGCGTCGATCGGCGATGACTGCGTCGAGGTTCTCGATCGACCCGTCAAGCAGCTCGATGCTCAACTGCCGGTGATGCCCGGCGCGTGAGCACAAGTCGCGCAGTTCCGCTGAGGGCTCGATGCCCGTTGCGGTGCAGCCCAAGGCGGCCAGCTCGAGTAGTTGGTTGCCTTGGCCGCAGCCAACGTCCAGCACCGACATCGATGAGTTCACGTGGTCGGCCAACTGGCGCCGGATCATCTCCTGGCGCACCGTGTTGCGGAGATTGCCCAACCGGTCGATCCATTGCCGCTCTCCCGCACCGAATCCAGCCAAGTTCAGATCCTCGCGCGGTTGCGGCTGCCAATCTGGCCCGCTGCTCGTCGTCCGGCGGCCCGACCTGCCACCGTCGGCGATCTGTGGGGTCGTGGTCGCAACGTGGGCAGGACGCCGTCGTGGCCAGCGCGACAATGCGGGTGTGCGGACGACGCCGTGCCCGGGTTGGGATGTGCTCGGGCTGGTCATCCAGAAGGGAACAACGAATGTCGCAGCTGCTCCGAGTGCAGAACTTCTGCGTGTCGACCGATGGGTTCGGCGCCGGTGAAGGCCAGAGCCTCGAACGGCCCTTCGGACACGCCAACCCGGCCGACCTGGCCTCGTGGGCCTTCGCCACCGCGAGCTGGCCGAACCGCACCGATCCCGGTGGATCCCGAGGGTTGGACGACTACTTCACTCGCGACTTCGCTCGCAACATCGGCGCCGAGATCATGGGTCGCAACAAGTTCGGACCCCAGCGTGGCCCGTGGGAGAACCTCGACTGGGAGGGCTGGTGGGGAGACACCCCGCCCTTCCACACCCCCGTGTTCGTTCTCACGCACCATCACCGACCCAGCTTCACGCTGGCCGACACCACGTTCCACTTCCTCGATGCCACACCCGCGGAGGCGCTGCAGCAGGCCACCGACGCCGCTGACGGCAAGGACGTACGGCTCGGGGGCGGCGTTGCCACCATTCGGCAGTTCTTGGAGGCCGACCTCGTCGACACCATGCACGTCGCCGTTGCGCCGGTCGAGCTCGGCCGAGGAGAGCGACTCTGGACCTCCCCCGAGGACCTGCTCGACCGATTCCACCTCGAGTCCGTGCCGAGCCCCAGCGGCGTGACACACCTACTGTTCTGGCGCCGGTAACCACCCTGGACAGCGGCTCTACGGCGTCGGCCGTACGGCCACGACGGCGTACATCGTGAGATTCATCGAGAACTGATCCCGGCGGGCTGCCTGGTGGATCTTCGACACGAATCGATCCCGCTCAGCGGGCGCGAGTTGATCGATGGCGACGAGATCATCGGCGAGGCTCTGCATCGAGAAGCACCCGTCGGGTGCGGGTGTCTCATCGGGGTTCCATGCGGTCCAGGTATGCGTGGCGTCCGCCGTGGCGACGGGCACCAAGCCGGCAGCACGGACGAGATCATGAAGTCTGCGTCCGATGTTGGAGGGCCGGCCTCGCTCGGTGCGCATCGCGTTGCGAACCATGGCGGCGAGATCGTCGTCGCCGACATCGATCGCGAACGTTGACCAGTCGGTGTCGATGAGCGACACCCGGCCACCACGGCGCACCACACGCGCCATCTCGGCGACGGCAGTAGTTGGGTCGGCGAGCCACTGCAGGGTTCGTTCTGATCGCACGACGTCGAAGGAATCGTCGGGCTCGGCGAGCGAACAGGCGTCGCCAACGGTGAAACGCACCCGACAACGTGCGCCGTCCGCCCTCGATCGGGCGACGCGCAGCATCTCCGCGGAGACGTCGACACCGACGACCTCGCCATCGTCACCGAGATCGTCAGCCAGGGCGAGCGCTGCCTCGCCGAGACCACAGCCCACGTCGAGCAACCGTTGACCGCTAGCGAGACCCAACTCCGTGCGCTCCCACGAGCGCAGCCGACGCGTCGCCGCCCAGTTCGCGGTGTTGTCCATCGTGGTGAGGAGCACCGATGCGTTCGGATCGTCATCGACCCGCTCGTAGCCGAGGCCGTGGGTGTCATCGATGGCCATCCACCAAAGCTACGACCCCCACAAGGCCTCAACCTCCACTGACTGGAAGCGCATCGGGGAAACGGTGTTCGGGGGCATGCGCATCGGGCAGGCTGGAGGCCATGCAGCGCGTAGCGATCGTCGGTCCGGGAGGCGCAGGCAAGTCGACCTTTGCGCAGGCTCTCGGAGAACGGACCGACCTGCCGGTTGTCCACCTCGACCGATTCTTCTGGAGACCCGGCTGGGTTGAGACTCCACGAGACGAGTGGCGCCAACGACAGTCTGAACTCTTTGCCGGTGATCGGTGGATTGCTGACGGCAACTACGGCGGCACGTTCGACGACCGGTTCGCGCTCGCCGACACCGTGATCATCGTCGCACGCCCGCGACTGGCGTGCGTCGTGTCAGCGGTGGGGCGCTCGGCGAGGTTCCACGGCAAGGCGGTCCAGGCGGCGGGCTGCCCGGAGCGGTTCCAAATGGTGTTCTACCGCTGGATCTGGAACTACGACCGCGACAGCCGCCCACGCCTCGACATCGCGCTGGCGCGCCACGACCATCTCGACGTTGTGGAACTCAGCACCCGCATGTCGATGACACACTTCCTCGAGAGCATTTCCGTTCGCTGATCCGGCGGTATGGGTCGGTTCGAGCGCGGCTGCCAAGCCGAGCGTCACGGAGTACGGGCGGCGCGTCGAGTGGCTCACCCTTGACGGTCACCATGTGCCAGCCGTCGTCGCGGTCGACCTCACCGCCGAGCACCCCAGCCCAGAATGCACTTTCGGCCCCGATGTCCGCAGCGTCGAACGCGACCACCTGATACCTGATCCTCATCCCGCAAACGTACTCCGGACGGAGCGGCTCGCCCGGTTGCATGCGGCAGAACCAGTACGGCCGAGAAGCCGGCGGTGGGACAACGCCCGGGCCGGATCTCGGCTTCGTCGCCTAGAGGAGTGTATGCTGTTCTGCATGCACAGCACGAGCGTCCGGATCGACGCATCGACTCATGACGATCTGAAGCGTCTTGCTGCGCAGATGAACACGACGGTGGGGAACACCGTGACGTTGGCAGTGCGCGCGCTTCGTCAGGAACGAGTCGGCGCCGATCTCCGGTCGCCGCTGCGCGACGATGAGGAGATGTGGCTCGGTGCCGAGCTCGGGTGATGTCGTCGACCTCGATCCCGGTGCGCCGGAAGGCCGTGAGGCGGGTTTTCGGCATCCGGCCGTGGTGGTGACTGCCCAGCGGATTCTTGATGCGTCGCCGTCGGTCATTCATGTGGTTCCGTTGACGTCGACGATCCGACGCTTCCACCCCGAGATCGTCCTCGCTCCCGACGAGGAAAGCGGTCTGACCGTCGAGTCGGCTGCGCAGTGTCAGCACCTTCGGTCTGTGTCGCCCCGCCGGATTCTCGAGGTTCGTGGCAACGTCGGTGGCGCAGCGCTTGCGCAGATCCGCGAGACGATCGCTGTGCTGCTCGACATTCCCTGAACGGATCGCCTGCACGTGTAGATCGTGGTCGTACAGGGATCGGCATGGCGGGCGGCGAACGACCTGCGTTTCAAGATTTGGCACCCGCGGATGAAGGGACAACGGTGAACGACGAGGAGATGATCGAGGATGACAGCGACATCGGATACGTGCCGGTCACACTCGACCGGTTCGACCACATCCGCGGGCCGTTCTACCACGGGACGAAATCCACCTTCGAGGTCGGCGAACAGCTTGTACCGGGCCACGCCTCCAACTTCCAGGAAGGCCGAGTCGCCAACAACGTGTACTTCTCCGCGCTGGTTGACACAGCCGTCTGGGGAGCCGAGTTGGCCACCGAGCTCGCTAGGAGCGGTGAGCGGGGACACATCTATGTCGTCGAGCCCACGGGTCCTTTCGAGGACGACCCCAACGTCACGAACAAGAGGTTTCCCGGCAACGTCACGCAGTCGTACCGCACCCCCCATCCGCTGCTGGTCGTCAGCGAGATGGAGACCTGGCAAGGCCACGCGCCCGAGGTGCTGACTGGGATGCTTGACAACCTCGCGCGGCTCCGGGAGCAAGGGCTCGACATCATCGATGACTAGCGGCAAGTGCCTGGCGGAGGCCTGATGGCCCGTCCTCTCGTCTTCGTACGGGCATCCCCAAGGCGCCTCGATCGGGATAGCGGTAGGTGTCACCCGCAGGACTGGTCGGTGCCGTCGTACGGGCGTGACCGTGGCTGCTGAGACTTTCGAGTCGGCGTATCGGCGCCACTCCCTCGAGCTCATCCGATACGCGACCGTCATGGTCGGCCCCGACGACGCCGCGGACGTCGTGGCCGATGCGATGGTTCACGTGTTCGACGGCGACGTCGACCTGTCATCCGTCGTCAACGTTCGTGCGTATCTCTTCCGTGCAGTGCATCACCGGGCCATCGACCACCAGCGGTCCAGGTCCCGGCGTCGGCGCCGCGACGCGTCGCTCCAACCGCAACGTCACGACTCGGTCGGCCAGCCGGCCGCTGTCGACGCGCGAAAGGTGATGGCGGCGCTCAGCGTGCAGCAGCGCACCATCGTGTTCCTGACCTACTGGGCCGATCAGACGCCCGCTGACATCGCCGGTGTGCTCGCTGTCGGTGAGGGGACGATCCGCAAGCAGCTCGCCCGTGCCAGGGCGCGACTTCGGGAGGTGCTCCATGACTGATCGAACCGATGTCGACCGTGAGCTCGACGACGCCATCTCTCGACTCGTCGCCGAAGCCGGGGCCGACGCACCCGAGCCGCCGATGATCGCGGCCTTCATGGCAACGACACGGCCGGATCGATCAGGAGCTTCCGGATCTCGGCGGCTGGCGACGCTCGGCGCGATCGCGATCGCAGCAGCCGCGGCGCTCGTCTTCGTGGTGGACCTCGACGACCGGACAGGGACGCTGCGACCGACCGACACCTCGCCCAGCTCCGCCACCGTCGACGAAGACGACACGCTGTCGCCGACATCTTTCTCGGAGCCGACTGGATCCAGCTCCCCGACGTCCGTCGAGACGACCGCTTCAGCGACGACTGCCGGCACGCCGGCACCGGCAGGCATCACCCGTCCAGTGATCTCAGCGGACGTCTGCGAACCCGTCTCGGCCAGGGAGGCCTTCACCGAAGCCCTTACGTTGTTCGCTCGTCCGAGCACGAACCCGGTGCCGATCCAGATCGTCGGACATCCCGTGGAAGGTCCGCTGGGCCCCTTCGCAGTGGTGCAGCGATTCTTCGGAGACGACCGACGGCCGGTAGGGGACGAAGCGATCGAGATCGATGGCACCGTGTTCTGGATCATGGTCTCCGCGAATGGCAACGGCGTCGTCGAGTGGGACGTCGGCGATGGCAGCTTCGGCTACCTGCGCTCTCGCGGTCTCGACCGTGCCGCGCTCCTCGACGTGATCGCCGAGCTCGCTCCGCGGTCCACCGCTGCTGCAGTTCCCGGATTCGCTTACTCGGCTGCGGCCGATGGTCTGCAGTTGCTGCACGAGGAGATGAACACGGACGTGAACGGCGCGGTCGGCAGTTCCGAGTGCGTCGTTGCCTCGACCGGTTACCGGTACCGGATCGCGGCCATCATCGGTGATCCGGTGTTTCTGTACGGGGGCGTGATCGACCGGTTGGTGCCGCTCGAGGTCGGCATGAGTGGCGGCACGCTGATCGTCATCGACGGGCTTGCCGACCCCTCGGCGCCCACGGTCGGCGACGTGATCGATGCTGACCCCGCGACCTGGCTCGAGCTCCGATCACGACCAAGCGAGCCAGAGCTCTCCCAGCCGCGCACCGAGAGCATCGGCGAGGGCGTCGAGGTTGTCGTCCGGCTCGAGTCCGCGGACGACTCGACCGTGGAGAGCTACCTGACGCTCCGGCTGGAGACGGAGCAGGGTGTCACGTTTCTCGCGGTCGACACAGCCGACGCCGTGCCCGCCCCCGACGCAGCCTTCTGGCGCACCGAGATCAACGGCGGCTTGCGCGGCTTCAGTACGGCCTCGGTGGGCAAGGTAATGGGGTTCCGGCTAGGTGACGCTCCGGTCGGCGAGACGATCGAGGTGACGATCTCGGTGATCGACGGGGGCGAGTTCGTGCTCCAGACGACTGGGGTCATCCGTCTCGTACCGGTCTGAGTCCAGTCGGCTGCCGGGCCGGATCGACATCGTCCACGCACCATGCGCCCGCGCGCTGCTGGAAGGGCTACCGGGCGACGACTGAGCTGCGATCGGTTGGCCACGATGGTCACGCGGCGGCGACTCGCCCGCTCCCTCCGACCGGTCGAGCGACGAGCAGGGCGCCGAGGGCGAGCAGCCACACGTACCAGACAGCGGAGATCGTGCTGCCGATCGATGCGAGCCAGTCGGCCTCGGCGAGGCCTGATGCGACCAGCAGCGGCCACCACGCGACGGCGAGCCCCAGGCCCAAGCCGCTGAACCAGCGGGGGATTTCGGTGGCCCGCATCAGCAGGAGGGCGATGCCGATCGCCCAGAGGCCCTGGAAGACCCAGCCGAGGTGCTCGCCCAGCGCCCCGCCGGAGTACCGGTTGAGCACGTCGTAGGACGCTGCCACTGCCTGTCGCGTCACCTCGTCGGTCGTCGCCGCGTAGGCGTCGGAGAGGTGAGGAACGGCGATCGGCCAGCGCACCCATCCCAGCACCTGCGAGAAGCCACCGAGCACGCCGAAGACGGTGACGGTGCGTGCGCCGGCGCGGCTGGTCCCTCCGAACAGTTGCTCGAGGTGGATCGCCGTGGGGATCAGCAGCAGGCTGCTGA
The DNA here is from genome assembly GCA_006515795.1 of Acidimicrobiaceae bacterium. GTDB lineage: Bacteria > Actinomycetota > Acidimicrobiia > Acidimicrobiales > Ilumatobacteraceae > VFMC01. The sequence goes on from VFMC01000149.1 coordinate 9,563, forward strand.
CCATCAGCAGGTAGAACGCGGTACGCACAGCGGTCTCGGTGTCGGCGAAGCGGGGAAGGGCCACACCGCCGGCGTCGTCGAGCACATCGGGCCACCCGAACGACGCGCTCAACCAGAAGGCGCCAACCGCAGCCAGCAGCCCAGATGCGATCAGCAGGAACCCCGCTGTCGTCAACCGCCGAGCGGTTGCGGGAGCACGCGAGGGAACTCCTTCGGCAGTATTGGGTCGAGACATCGTTCCTCCTCCGAATATTGGGCACTGACTAATATAGCTGGGCACCGTACAATAAGCGACGATGAGGGACGGTTCCAACCAGCGTCGCCCTCGGGGCCGCCCGCCCGGTACGCGCCTGCTGTCGCTCGGTCAGGTCGTGGATGCGGCACTGGCACTGCTCGACGAGCACGGCCCCGCCGGCTTGTCGATGCGGCGCATCGCCGACCTGCTCGGCGTGCACAACAACGCCATCTACACCTACGTGGCCGACCGGACGGCGCTCGAGGCGGCCATCGTCGAACGACTACTCGTCGATGCCGACCCGGCGCTGCTCGCGGGGCCACCTCGTATCTGGCGCCGGCGACTCACTCGCTACGCATCATCGCTGCGCGCCGTCTTGCGGAGTCACCCCGGCGCGATGTCGTTCTTCATGACCGCCCCGATGGTCGGCGACGTCGCGCTCGACATCGGCGAGGCGACGATGCGTTGCTTCCTCGATGCGGGGCTCCACTCCGAGGATGCATCACGGGCCTCCTACCTCTCGTCGCTCTACGTGCTCGGATTCATGGCATTCGACATCGCCGAGACCGACGCCATTCCTCCACTGCCCACCGACGACGAGCGGATGCTCCGCCGGCGGGCGATGCTCGGTCTCCTCGACCCGAAGCGGCTTCCCCTCACGATCTCCACCG
>VFMC01000564.1 GCA_006515795.1 Acidimicrobiaceae bacterium
CGTCTTGTCGCTGGCGAACCTCGCCGGCCGGGAAGTCGATCAACACGTCGAGATCACCGGCACGGAGCAAGACGTTGGCGCCGACGCCGGCGCGCAGCGTGGGGGCCATCGCCAGTAGCGGTTCCCACCACGCCTTGATCGTCTGGAGCAAGTCGGGCGTACGGGCCGTCCAGTGCCGCTTCATCTCGGCGAGCCACGGGAGGTAGTCGGCCTGGTACTGCTCGAGGTAGCGGCGCTTGTCGGTGAAGATCGCTTCGATCTCGGCATCGGGGATCGGGTGCGTGACGGTGAAGCCGTCGGGGGCGATGTCGATCGCGGTGCCGGGGATCGCCAGGATGCCTGTGTGGTGCGCCTCGGCGAGGGTGCGCATGAACACGCGCTGGTCGGGGAAGATGCTCAGCTCGTCACCATCGATGATGTTGAGGTGGAACAGCTCGGGGTCGAGAAACGCCGGTGGACCAGCGCTCGGCACCACGGCGCGAGCGTTCAACGCATCGACGTACCGCATCGCCCGGGTGAGTTGGCTGTCGACCTTCGCGTCGACGAGCTCGCGCATGCGCGCCGGCGGTTCGTCGTAGACCATCGGGTACCAGATCGCGCCGCTGTACTGGATCCAGTGCAGGTCGACCGGACCATGGCCACGCAGTGCCGCGAGATCGGAGGTTCGGCAATCGTTCTGGTTGACGAGGCGCCCCGTGCCGTCGCTGACGACCAGCGCCGAGTCGCCCCCGGGTCCGTCGGTGATGCTGGTCTCCACGTGGATCGCGATGGTGAGGTCGCCGGCCAGCACCATCTCCTCGCCGTCGACGGTGCGCAAGAAGTTGGTGAACCCGAGGTCGCGAAGCCGTCGCTCGAGCTCGTGGGTGGGATACCCGGGAAGGAGCACGGTGGCGTCGCGGCTCACGTGATGCGGCAGCCACGTCTCGTCGAGATGATCGCCGTGGATGTGGCTGACGTACAGGTAGTCGGGGTGCTCGATCGCAGCCGACAGCTCGGCCCCGAGCTGGTCGTTGCGTGGGAAGACGAACCAGGAGCCGAAGAAAGCAGGGTCGAACCAGGGGTCACAGACGATCGAGCCGAAGTCGGTTTCGATCAGTATCCCCGCGTGGCCGATTGAGATGGCGCGCACTGTGACGGGTGGGCGCGGGTCAGGCCACGGGCGGGTCGGTGTACTGCTGGCCGGCGCGCGAGACGTGCTCGGTCCAGGTGCCACCATCCCAGTAGCGCAGCTCGAAGCGA
>VFMC01000565.1 GCA_006515795.1 Acidimicrobiaceae bacterium
CGGCACCATCGTGTCGGCCCCATCGGTCAACGTGCCCCAGTTCAGCGGCAACGTGCAGATCACCGGATCGTTCACCGAGAGCGAGGCGAGAGATCTCGCTCGGGTGCTGAAGAGCGGCTCGCTCGGGGTAGAGATGGAAACCCAGTCGGTGCAGAACGTGTCGCCCACGCTCGGCAAGGATTCGCTGCGCGCCGCCATCGTCAGCGGCATCATCGGCGTGGCACTCGTGCTGCTGTTCCTCATGCTGTACTACCGCCTGCTCGGCGTGGTGGTCGTGGCCGGGTTGCTGGTGTCGGGGTCGTTGCTCTACAGCGTCATCTCGCTGCTGTCGCGCACCCAGGGCCTGGCGCTGTCGCTGGCCGGTGTGGCCGGCATCATCGTGTCGGTCGGCGTGACCGTCGACTCCTACGTGGTGTTCTTCGAGCGCTTGAAGGACGAGGTGCGTAGCGGGCGCACGATGCGCAACAGCGCCGTGCGCGGCTTCGCCGGCGCCTGGCGCACGATCTTGGTCGCCGACGTCGTGTCGCTGATCGGCGCCTTCACGCTCTGGTACCTCACCGTTGGTTCGGTGCGCAACTTCGCCTTCTTCCTCGGTCTGTCCACGTTGGCCGACCTGGTCGTGGCCTACTTCTTCACCCGCCCGGCGGTGTTGCTGCTGGCCCGTACCGACTGGATGGCGAGACGCAAGGTGATGGGCATCGAGGTATCTCGCGTGGCCGTCGCCGGAGCCCGGAGCGAATCATGAGCGACATCACCAAGACGGCCGACGCCGAAGCGGCGGCCACGGTGTTCAACGAAACGGTTCACCAGCGGCGCACCCGATGGGGTCGCCTGTATCACGGTGAGACGGCCGTCGACTTCTACGGGCGGCGTTCGTGGGGTCTGATCTTCTCCGGTGTGCTGCTCGTCGTCACGATCATCTCGCTCGTCTTCAACGGACTGAACCTCGGCATCGACTTCGAGGGTGGCGTCGCGTGGGAGGTGCCGGCGCAATCGGTCACCGTCGACCAGGCCAAGGCGGTCCTCGACGCGAACGGGATCGACTCGAGCAATGCCAAGGTCCAGACCCTCACCTCCGACAGCGGAACGCGCCTGCGCATCCAGGTGGGCGACCAAACCCCCGAGGTCGTCGCCACCGTTCAGCAGTCGTTGGCCGATGCCGCCGGCGTCGAGGTGCAAGACGTGTCGTCCACATCGGTCAGCTCGTCGTGGGGGCGCAGCATCACCGAGAAGGCGTTCATCAGCTGGCGGTTCGAGTGGCGGATGGCGCTCGCCGCGATCATCGCCATGGTGCACGACGTGTTGATCAGCGTCGGGGTGTACTCGGTGTTCGGGTTCGAGGTCACACCGGCAACCGTCGTCGCCTTCCTCACGATCCTCGGCTTCTCGCTGTACGACACGATCGTGGTGTTCGACAAGGTGAACGAGAACACCGAACGGTATGCGGGCGCTCGCGCGCCGTATGCCGACACGATGAACGTCTCGATGAACCAGGTGCTGATGCGTTCGATCAACACCAGCCTCGCGGCCGTACTGCCCGTGCTGTCGCTGTTGGTCATCGGCTCCGGCATCATGGGCGCCACGGCCCTTCGTGAGTTCGCCCTGGCGCTCCTGGTGGGCCTGGTCACCGGTTCCTACTCGTCGATCTTCATCGCCGCGCCGGTGCTCACGATGTTCAAAGAACGCGATCCGCGGTTCAAGAACCTGCGCGACGCCCATGCCACCGGCACCGAGTTGGAACGCCTCGTGCTCGGCGGCTCACCTGAAGGGCACAGGCGCGAGGTTGCTCGAGCGCGCCGCGCCGCGGCGGCGTCTGGCGACGCCGACGTCGTCATCACGGCATCGTCCACCCCGGAGTCGGTGCTCACCCACCCACCCCGGCCGCGCAA
>VFMC01000566.1 GCA_006515795.1 Acidimicrobiaceae bacterium
CGACGGCGTGGTCGCGGACCATCGAGAGCAGCTCGCGACGGCGGACCTGCACCTGTTGCACGGTGAGCACGCCGAATCCGATCGTGATGTAGGCGACATCGCGGAGCAGGGCGTTGAGTCTCTCGGGGGGCTGCACGAGTTGCAGGGTACGCCACCGCGCTAACTCGTGCAAGCGTTGTCCGATCCGTGTTGACAGTGCGTCGCCGACCTCCACCGCTAGCCTCGGATGCTCGTGGAGTCCGGCAGTTCGATCGCACCGCCCGTCGTGGCTGTCATGGTGGTGCACGGGTCGGGCGATCACGACATGCCGTGGTTCGACGAGGTTCTCGCCGGCGTCAAGGCGCAGGACTACGCCAATCTGAAGAGCCTGGTGCTGATCGCGGGCGAGCCCGGCGACCTTCCCGAACGCGTCCGCGCCGGGCTACCCAGGGCGTTCGTGCGCGCCGTCGACGGCAACCCCGGGTTTGGTCCGGCAGCCAACGACGTGCTCCGCCTGGTCGAGGGCGACAACGGCTTCTTCTGCTTCCTCCACGACGACGTCGAGCTGCGACCCGACGCGATCCGACTGCTGGTCGAGGAGCTGTATCGCTCGAATGCCGGCGTCGTCGGCCCGAAGCTGCTCGAGTGGGACCAGCCGCGTGTTCTCCAGCACGTCGGCTTCGCCGTCGATCGCTTCGGCGAGGTCGACCCGATCGTCGAGCCGGGCGAGACCGATCAGGAGCAGCACGATGCAGTGCGCGACGTGTTCGCCTTGCCGTCGGCGTGCCTACTGGTGCGGGCCGATCTGTTCCGCAGTCTCGGCGGGTTCGACGACACGATCTCGTTCCACGGGGAGGACGTCGACCTCTGCTGGAGAGCCCATCTGAGCGGTGCCCGGGTCATCGTGGTTCCCGCCGCCGAGGCGCGCCATCGTGAGCGGCTCACCGTGCGCCGCGCCGACCTGCCCCACGAATCGCTCCGGGCCAGGCATCGGATCCGTTCAGTGGTCGCCCTCACCGGGGCGCGTCGGCTGCCGCTGGTGCTGGCCGAACTGGTCGTCGTCACGACTGTGCAGTTCGTCCTTGCCCTGTTCGCCGGTCAGGCTGCCCGCGGTTGGGCAGGGCTGCGCGCCCTGGGTGGTCTTGTCCCGAGGATCGGTTCGCTCCTCGGGCGACGACGCTCGCTCGCGGCCGGGCGCCTCGTCCCCGATCGCGAGGTCGTCGGCCTGCAGGTGCGCGGCAGCGCCCGTGTGTCGG
>VFMC01000567.1 GCA_006515795.1 Acidimicrobiaceae bacterium
CGAGGTCGTTCCCGCGGGAACGGTGACGCACGTGCCACCGCCAACCGCGGGACAGCTCGAGTGCTGGCCGCAGATCTGGTACGAGCCGGCGCCGACCGGCACTGTGAGCGTCGCGACGAGCGCGTAGTCCTCGTCCGTCGACGGGAACGAGCAACCGCACGAGCTGTCGTTCTCCTCGAAGTCGAGGCGCCACACGTCGATGTCGCCGGAGCCGTAGATCGTCGCGTTGACGGACGTCGATGTCGAGCGCCCGGACTCGGCGCGCGACCAGAGCTTGCCGAGGAAATACGACTGCGCACAGGCGTTGTTCGTCTCGTAGCCGTCGCCGGACAACCCGTCGTCGGTCGAGCCGTTGCAGTTGTCGTCGAGGTCGTTGCACGTCTCGGTGCCTGGGGGATCCGGCGTGCAGGCCACCGGCGCGCCCATGCTGCAGCGGCTCGTCGTCACCTCGCACTCGCCGATGCCGCACATCTCCGTCGCAGGGCTCGGCGTCACGTTCGTGCACGTGCCCGGCGTCGTGCCGCTGCACGTTCCTGCCGACGGATCCTGGCAGAGCGCGTCACACGTGATCGTCCCGCTGCCCGCCGCCTGCATCGGACAGAGCAGGCTCGCGCCTTCACACGCGCCGAGGCCGTTGCAGTCGACCGCGCTGTCCGGGACGTCGCTGCGCTGGTAGCACGTGTCGCCCGTGAAGCCCGCGTAGTACGCGGCGCACGAGAACCCGCCGCACTCGCCTGCCGGATCCTGGCCTGACGGGATCGCCGAGCACGTGCCGCGCGAGCCCGCGACGTCGCACGCCATGCACGCGCCCGTGCATGCGCTCGTGCAGCACACGCCGTCGACGCACGCGAGGCCGTCGTTGCACTGGCCCGACGTCATGCACGCGTCGCCTGGCATGCCGCGCGGCTGGCACATGCCGCCCATGCAGAACGCGCCCATGTCGCAGTCGGCGCTCGTCGTGCACGACATCGGGCACATCGGGTTCGGCTGGTCCATGGCGCTCGTGCACGACACCCCCGGGTAGAGGCCGCAGTCGCTCGCGAGCAGACCGCCACAGCCCGAGTCGTCGTCGACGAACGAGCCGACCGCGCACTGGAACGTCGCGTTGCACGTCGGGTCGCGCCGGCGGCCCGAGCAGCTCGCCGCGCTGTCGCACACGCTCGGCTCGCCGTACGTGCCGAACGGACAGTCGCTCGCCTCGCCGCAGCAGTCGCCGCTCGCGCAGCAGTAGCCGT
>VFMC01000568.1 GCA_006515795.1 Acidimicrobiaceae bacterium
GTGATCGACGATCGCGCCGGCACGCGGGTGGCGTGGCTGTCGATCGCCGCCGCCAAAGGCCGGCTCGACGTGACGCCGACGCGGGTGCAGTACCTGCAGGCCGGTCCCGGTGTCGATGACCGGACTGCGACCCAGGCCGACCTCGAAGCCATCGTCGCCTTGCCCGATGGGACCTTTCTGATGAGCGAAGAGGGCCACCTCACCAGGGACGGTGTGTGGCCACCAGCCATTCTGCAGGTGACGCGCGACGGCGTCGTGACGGGTGTGATCGCCTACCCGCGGGAGTTCCAGTTTAACCCCGACGGCCAGTCCGGCCTCCGCGACAACCAGGGCTTCGAAAGCCTCACGCGCACGCCGGGTGGCCGCCTGATTGCAGGACTCGAGCAGCCACTGCTGGACGAGCCGGTCACCACGACCGAACTCGGCGGCCACGGCAGGTTGATCGAGTTCGAGCACCGCGGTGAGACCTGGACGCCCGGGCGCCAATGGCAGTACCAGATGTCGCCGACGCTCAAGGTGCCGGGCTATCCGAATGCCTGCAGCGACGGCGAGAACGGCCTGGTCGAGTTGCTGGCGCTCACCGAGACGACGATGATCGCGATGGAGCGCGCCTGTTGGCTGAACCCGGCTGGCGAAGCGGCCAACGTCATCCAGTTGTTCGCGGTGACGCTCTCCGGCAACACCACGCGCAAGACGTTGCTGCTGGATGTGTCGACCCTGGCGCCGAAGTTGTCGCCGGCGCTGGCGCACCTGGATAATTTCGAGGGGCTCGCGTTTGGTCCACCGATTGGGGGCCGGCCGACGCTCCTGGTCATGTCGGACGATAACTTTCGGCCGACGCAGAACACGTCGTTCTTGCTGTTTGGGATGAGATAATCGTCGGGAGAGCGACGGCTTTGGCCGTCGCTGTGATTGGTGATGGCTGAAGCCATCGCCCTCCGAACGTCGCTACTCCACGAACTTGTAGCCCACGCCGCGCACCGTCAGCAGGTGTTTCGGCTTGGTCGGATCTGCTTCCAGGTAGCGCCGCAGCCGCACGATGAAGTTGTCGATGGCGCGCGTGTCGGTGTCTTCGTGCAGGTCCCACACTTCCTCGAGAATGGCCTTGCGCGACACCGGCCGGCCGGCGTTGCGCACCAGGTACTGCAGCAGGTCGCATTCCATCTGCGTGAGCTGGTAGGCCTTGTCACCCACCCGCAGTTCGAGCGCCTCGAGGTCCAGCGATCGGCCGGCG
>VFMC01000569.1 GCA_006515795.1 Acidimicrobiaceae bacterium
CCTCCTTCGTCTTCGACGTCGCCGTCGGCGGCAGCGCCTCGACCGGCTCGCAGACGGCGACTTTCGTCTTGCTGGCCACCAATCGCAGCAACGGTGCCAGCGCCAACAAGACCGCTCTGCTGACACCCAGCCTCGCCGTGCAGACCGTCCCGTCGTTCTCCTTCGGTCGGTTGACGGCATCCTCGCCGGTCAGCCAGGGCCAGACGTTCAGCGCATCGATCGATCTGACCAATACCGGTGACGCCACGGCCGACCTGACGTCGACCTCGCTGTCATTCAGCGGCTCCGGCTTGACCGCCTCGGCCCGCGCCACGAATCCGACCTCGCTGGCCGGTGGCGCGACGAGCACGTTCACCTATGACGTCACCGCGTCATCGAGCGCGTCAACCGGTCTGCAGACGCCCACCTTGAGCTTGGCCGCCAAGGACCGCAACAGCAGCACCGATGCGAGCGCGTCAACGACCGTCTCGCCCGGCATCACGGTGCAGACACTCGCGGCTCTGACCTTTGGCGCACTGACGGCCCCTTCGCCGGTCAGCCGCGGGCAGGTGTTCAGTGCCTCGATCGCTCTGACCAACACAGGAGACGGCACGGCCGACGTGAGATCGACCTCGCTCTCATTCAGTGGAAGTGGTCTGACGGCCTCGGCTCGGGCCTCGAACCCGACCTCGCTGGCCGGCGGCGCCGTGGGCACGTTCGCCTATGACGTCACCGCGACGTCGACTGCGTCAACGGGCCTGCAGACCGCGACGCTGGCAGTCGACGCCAGGGACCGCAACTCGGACTTCGTCGTGGGAGCGTCGGTGGGGGTGTTGCCGGGCATCACCGTGCAGACCGTCCCGTCGCTTTCGTTCGGCACCCTTGTGGCGCAGTCGCCGGTGTCGCAGGGACAGACATTCGTTGCGACCGTCGGTGTGACCAACACTGGCGACGCCACGGCCGACGTGACCTCGACCGGGCTCGCGTTCAGCGGGAGCGGGCTGACGGCCTCGGCCCGGGCGACCAACCCGACCTCGCTGGCCGGTGGCGCGACGAGCAGCTTCACGTACGACGTCACGGTCTCCTCGACCGCGTCGACGGGCCTCCAGACGCCGACGCTGAGCGTTGCCGCGAAGGACCGGAACACCGGCCTGGACGCGAGCGCCGCGTCGACGGTCTCGACCGGCGTCGCGGTGCAGACACCGGCGTCGCTGGTGTTCGGCGCCCTGACGGCGCCTTCACCGGTGAGCCAGGG
>VFMC01000150.1 GCA_006515795.1 Acidimicrobiaceae bacterium
GCCCGGCGCCGTCGCCACCACCGCCGCGGCCGCCGACACCGCGCCGGCCGCGGGCGGCGACGCGGTCACGTTCGGTTCCAACTACTCCGACGAGAAGCCGAAGGCCGCCATCGCCGCCGCCGTCGCCACATCCGGGCTTGAGGTCACCATCAACACCGTCGACCACAACTCGTACCAGGAGAACTTCAACACCTACATCCAACAGCCGGACGACGTCGTGTCGTGGTTCGCCGGTTACCGCATGCGCGCCTTCGCCGGCAAGGGCGTCGTCGGCGACATCAGCGACGTGTGGGCCGGCCTGCCCGACATGAGCGAGGGCTTCAAGAGCGCTTCGTCCGGTCTCGACGGCAAGCAGTACTTCGTGCCGCTGTACTTCTACCCATGGGCGATCCACTACCGCAAGAGCCTGTTCGAGGAGAATGGCTACGCAGTGCCCACGACATGGGATGAACTCCTCGCGCTGTGCGAGACGATGACGGCCGACGGCCTGATCCCGTTCGCCGCGGCGAACGGTGGTGGGTGGCCGCAGATGGGCATGTTCGACATGATCAACCTGCGCACGAACGGCTACGACTTCCATGTGTCGCTCATGGGCGGCAAGGAAAGCTGGACCGACGACAAGGTGAAGCAGATCTTCACCAACTGGTCGACGATCCTCGACTACTACCAGCCCGACGCCAACGGTCGCGAATGGCAGGACGCGGCCACCGCGCTCGGCAAGAAGGAAGTCGGGATGTACCTGCTCGGCACCTTCGTCACCAGCAACTTCGATCCAGCGAAAGATCCCGAGGCCCAGGCGATCATCGACGACATCGACTTCTTCGCCTTCCCGGAGATCGACCCGGCCCATGGCCAGGACGCCGTCGAAGCCCCGATCGATGGCTTCATGATGGCAGCCAGCCCGAAGAACGAAGCCGGAGCAAAGGCGCTGCTGACCGCCATGGGCCAGGCTGCAGCGATCGACGCGTACATCGCCGTCGATCCCTCCGTGGTGGCCGCGAACTCGAAGGCCAGCACATCGGGCTACAACGCACTGCAGCAGAAGTCGGCAGAGCTGGTCGGCTCGGCGAAGTACATCGCCCAGTTCCTCGACCGCGACACCGATCCCGACTTCGCGTCACAAGTGGTCGGAAAGGGCCTGTCCGACTTCCTGTCGAACCCGGCCGACATCGACACGATCCTCTCGACGATCGAGGAGCAGAAGCAGACCTACTCGTTCGAGTGACAGGCTGTCTCCAATGTCAGCCGTCGCCGATTCCGATCAAGCGGTGCCGGCGGCGCCCCGAAAGGAGCGTCGCCGACGCGCCTCGCCGCTGAGCATCAGCGACAAGCTCGTGCTCGGCGTGATGGTGGGAGTGCCCGCCGCGCTGCACATCGCGCTCGTCTGGATCCCGGCGATGCTCACCGCGATCTTGTCGTTCTCGAAGTGGAACAACCTCGATCCGATCCGCGACCTCCAGTTCGTCGGGTTCCAGAACTACTGGCAGATCTTCACGATCTTCGACAACAAGCTCTTCCCAGCGTTGTTCAACAACTTCGTCCTCGTCCTCTGGTTGTTCGTGTGCTCGGCCGTCGGGGTGCTGCTCGCCTACCTGCTCGACAAGAACGTGAGGGGAACACGCTGGTACCAGAGCATCTACTACTTCCCGGTGGTTCTCTCGGTTGCCGTCGTGGGGTTCATCTGGAAGAGCGTGATGTTCTCGCGCGACGCCGGGCTGTTGAACATCGTGTGGCCGGGCGGACCGATCGACTTCGTCGGTGACCAGGCCAAGATCTTCGAGATCGACCTCCCAGGCCTCGACTTCCCGCTTGGGTTGTCGCGCAACTTCGCCGCGTTGTTGCTAGCAATGGCTTGGCGCCACATCGGTTACGTGATGGTGCTCTACCTCGCCGGGCTGAAGAGCTTCGACCCGTCGCTACGCGAAGCGGCTTCGATCGACGGGTGCAGCGAGTGGCAGGCGTTCCGGCGCGTCGTCTTCCCGGCACTGAAGCCGATCAACGTCGTGGTCGCCGTCATCACCGTGATCGAGGCGCTGCGCGCCTACGACATCGTCGCCGCTCTCAGCGAACCCCGTGGAACCGAGGTGATGGGCACGCTCGTCACCAACAGCCTCCTCGGTGAAGGCAGCGGCGAGGTCGGAAAGGGCTCGGCCTACGGAATGGTGCTGTTCGTGCTGTGCATCGGATTCATCATCTGGTACGTGGTGAACAACTTCAGGGAGCAGGAAACATGACTGCCGTAGGCGTCCGTCGGGTGCCGCGCGTGTTCCTCCAAGCGTTTCTGATCTTCGTCGCGATCGCATGGCTGATCCCGATGGTGACGGCGCTGTACTCGTCGTTCCGGTACTTCGAGGCCGACAGCAACATCAACGGCGTGTTCTCTCTGCCGGAGACGCTCACGCTCGACAACTACCGCGAGGCGTGGGAGGTCGGCGGCATCTGGGGGCATCTCGGCAAGACGATGTTCATCGTCATCCCGGCACTGTTGCTGATCCTGTTCCTGTCGAGCATGGTGGCCTTCGCCTGCACGCGGTACTCCTGGCGTTTCAACGTGGCATTCCTCGTGTTGTTCACCGCCGGGAACCTGATGCCGCAGCAAGTCATCTTCCAGCCGCTGTTCCAGATGTTCAAGAAGATGCCGTGGCCCGACCTGTTGAGTGACACCAACACCGGCAACCTCGTCGGCACGAAGGTCGGGGTGATCCTCATCCACGTGGCTTTTCAGACCGGCTTCTGCACCTTCGTGCTGTCGAACTACATGAAGACGATCCCCAAGGAACTCGGCGAGGCTGCGCTGGTCGACGGGGCCAGCGTTCCCCGGCAGTACTTCCAGATCGTGTTGCCGCTGTGCCGACCCGCCTTCGCGGCGCTGGCCACGCTGGAGTTCACCTGGCTGTACAACGACTTCTTCTGGGGAGCTGTCCTGCTCCCTCAGGGAGCCGAACGCCCGATCACCTCCTCGATCGCCGTGCTCAACGGCCAGTACTCGAGTGACTACAACCTGATCGCTGCCGCCTCGATGATGATCGCCTTGCCGACGTTGGCCGTCTACCTTGCACTGCAGAAGCAGTTCATCAGCGGCCTCACGTTGGGGGCCAACAAGGGGTAGGTGATGATCCATCTCCGCGGGGCCGGTACCGACGTCGTGCTCGACGTCTCCGGCGGTGTGCCGGTGATCGTGCACTGGGGCGCACCGTTGGGCGAGGTCTTGCTCGAATCGGTCGCCGCTGCGCTGCAGCGGCCGGTCAGCAACGGCATGCTCGACGTGGTCGCTCCGGTCTCGATCGTGCCCGAGCACGGCAGCGGATTCCAGGGGCGACCGGGCCTTCTCGGTCATCGCCGCGGCGGGTCGGCCTGGTCGCCGAGGTTCCAGCCCGCCGGCACCACCGAGCTCGATTCGGGCCCGGCCGGCGGTGGCCGCGGCGTCGTCGTCTCGGCGATCGACGTCGTGGCCGGCCTGCGTCTCGACACAACCGTCAAGCTCGGCCACGTGCTCACCGTGGCCTGTGCGCTCACCAACACCGGATCCGGCACCGGCGCCGGCACCGGCGCCGGCATCTACCTGCTCGAGCAGCTCACGGTCACGCTTCCACTGCCGGCGCAGGCTGCCGACCTGCTCACCTTCACCGGGCGCTGGACCCGCGAGTTCCATCCCGATCGGCGGCCGTGGCCCGACGGAGCTGTGCTGATCGAGAACCGCCGCGGCCGAACATCGCACGAGCACGTGTCGCTCGCCTTCGCCGGAGAATCCGGGTTCGGCGAGTGGCGCGGCGAGGTGTGGGGAGCGCACCTCGCTTGGAGCGGCAACCACGTGCTGCTGGCCGAATGCCTCGCCGATGGCCGCCGGTACCTCCAGCTCGGCGAACTGCTGCATCCTGGCGAGATCGCACTACGTCCCGGCGACACCTATCGCACCCCCGATGTCATCGCCACCCACTCCATCGAAGGGCTCACGCCCGCCACGTGGGGCTTTCACCGCTCCCTGCGGGCCAGGCCCGGCCATCGCGCAGCACCTCGGCCGGTGGTGCTCAACACCTGGGAAGCGGTCTACTTCGACCACGACGCGGGCCGCCTGAAGGAGCTGGCCACGATCGCCGCGTCGCTCGGGGTGGAGCGCTACGTTCTCGACGACGGCTGGTTCGGCTCGAGGCGCGACGATCGGCGCGGCCTCGGCGATTGGACGGTCTCGCCGGACGTGTACCCGCATGGTCTGGCTCCATTGATCGAACACGTCACCTCGCTCGGGATGGAGTTCGGTATCTGGGTGGAGCCCGAGATGGTGAGCACCGACAGCGATCTGTTCCGTGCCCATCCCGAGTGGGCGCTGGCCACCGACGGCTACGAACCGGTCGAAGGTCGCCACCAGCTGGTGCTCGATCTGGGCCGCGCCGACGCCTTCGCCCACGTCCTCGACCGGCTCGATGCCCTTCTGAGCGATCACGAGATCGCGTTCGTGAAGTGGGACATGAACCGCGATCACGTGCAGGGCAGCGGCGCCGGTGGGGCGGCCGGCACCCATGCCCAGACGGCTGCGCTGTACGCACTGCTCGACGAGCTGCACCGTCGCCACCCGGCGGTGGAGATCGAGAGCTGCGCCAGCGGTGGCGGGCGCATCGACCATGCCATCCTGGAACGAACCAGTCGTGTCTGGACCAGCGATTGCAACGACGCGCTCGAACGCCAGACCATCCAGCGCGGCGTGTCGATGCTGATCCCGCCCGAGCTGATGGGCGCACACATCGGGCCACCACGTGCACACACCACCGGCCGCACGCATTCGCTGGCCTTCCGCGCTGCGACGGCGATGTTCGGCCATCTCGGCGTGGAGTGCGACGTCGTGTCGTTGAGCGTCGACGATCGTGCCGATCTGAGGAGGGTGATCGAGCTGCACAAGAGGTTCCGGCACCTGCTGCACTCCGGCGACGTGGTGCGGTTCGACCCGGTGCCGAACGGCGCTCCTGCGGAGTGGCCAGCCACCCATGCCGCCGGTGTGTATGCCACCGATCGTTCCGAGGCGTTGGTGTCGGTCGCACAACTGCGCACGGCGATGAGCCTCAGCCCGGCGCCGCTACGACTCCCCGGGTTGACCGCCGACCGCCTCTACGACGTGCATCATCTCGCGCTGCCGCGTGCCGGTCGGGTGCCCGCC
>VFMC01000570.1:0-2023 GCA_006515795.1 Acidimicrobiaceae bacterium
AAGGTCGAGAACGGTGCCTTCGTCGCGGCAGCCATCGCCAGCTCGGAGATCACGGCCGACACCAATAACGCCACGGTCAACATCGGCTCGGCGACGGCGGGCGCGGCCGAGGTGCGCATCACCAGTGTCGGCGACATCGAAGTCTCGGCGGTCTCCACGGCGAACATTCGCACCAACACCAACGTAAAGACGTACGGCTTTGCCGGCGGCGGCGACGGCACCTCGACGTCGCGAGTCAAGCCGATCAACACCGTGCATATCTTCGGCAACGCCTATTTCTATTCGCTCAACGACGTGAACCTGCTGGCCGGCCGGCAGACCGACACGACGGAGAACTTCCACATCGTGCAGGCGCTGACCAACATCTTCATCGGCGTCGGCTTCGGCGGCTCCGATTCGGACGCGGAAGGCACGCTGGACCTGAAGAACTACGTGCAGATCGATATCGGGGCCGACGTCAACGCGGTCGGCGACGCTAACCTCTATTCCGTCGCCGGCTACCACTCGGCACGGGGCCGCGGCCAGGGCCAGAGCCGGGTGGCCGGCGTGCCGCTCGACTTCAGCGCGGGCGAGTCCAACGATGACGTGGTCAACGGCGTGACCGTCAACGGCGCGGTCAATGTCGGCGTGCAGCACATCCAGAACTTGACCATCGACATGAAAGTCGGCACGCCGCTGGCGGGGACCACGGTGGTCGGTCAGGTGAACGGGCCGACGCTCACCGACGAAAACGGCCAGAACCCGTTCCAGATGCCGAATATCAACATCACCGAGCAGAGCTTCGGCGTCGGCACGCCCTCGGTGGTGGCCGTGAACGTGGGCCAGACGCTGCAGGCACAGATCGTCACCCTGCTCGGCCTGGTGCAGTCGCATGCCGGCAACCCGAACGCCGTGGCCGGCTACAAGGTCCAGATCATGCAGCTCAAGCTGCAACTCGCCTCGCTGGGCCTGATCGATCCGACCGACCCCAGCCACCCGAACAACGACCCCAACGGCAACATTGCGCCGACCATCACGGAAAACTTTGTAGCCGTCACCATCGTGGTGCCGGACATCGTGGCCCACCTGGGCACCATCCGGGTCAGCGCCGATTACCTCGTCGGCGGCGCCAGCGGCGTGCTCAACAGCCCCGGCGACGCCCAAATTCACATCACGAACCACAGCCCGTACTATCTGCGCGTGCAGAACTTGACCATCCCCACCGACCAAGGCGGCAAGATCGAGTTCAACNGACGCCAACTCGCCGCCGCCCGAAATCGTCGTCCACAACACCTACGATCCGGACTTCGACACGGCGAACGAATTCACCGGCACGAACTACGAAAACAATCCGCCGCCGGCGCCGGACCTGACCGTGGTGGGCATCATCAGCAACACGGCGGTCAACGGCCTGATCCACCTGGAGAACGACGAAGGCAGCATCATCGTCAGTCCGATCCAGTCGGAGAATAGCAGCGTCGCCACCGGCGGCGCGTTGCAGGCGGCGACTATCGAAATCCTGGCGGGGCGCGATTTCTACCTGACCACGGTCGGCTTCCAATCGATCGGCGGCAACCCGGAAAACCAGTGGCTGGGCGTGGTGCGGAGCTACGAGAACCCGCCGGACGGCACCGGCGCGCCCTTCCTGACGACCCCCGGTTCGCCGGCCGTCACCCACCAGAACGCCGGGATCGTGCCGTCGGGCGTCACGCCGGGCAGCATCATCGCCCAGAACAACGTGCTCATCAACGCCCAGTTCCTGAACATCAACGGCCTGATCCAGAGCGGCGTGCAGGACCACAATCTGACGCTGTCCAGCTCGCTCGACAGCGCCATCAGCAACTACCAGACCGACTACGACAACAAGGTGGCCAACGGCTGCGGCGGCACGGTCAACCCGTTGTACAAACTGAACACCGCCGCCGGCGACAACATCACCGCCTACTACAACGCCCAGACGCACCAGATCGAGACCGATTCCGTCGAAGTCGGCGGCGGCTTCATGCAATTGACCGGGCATATCCTGAGCACGGGCAACGGCCAG
>VFMC01000570.1:2095-2928 GCA_006515795.1 Acidimicrobiaceae bacterium
GGCCACGACCATCACGACCCAGGGCGACGTACCGCTGACCACGACCTACACGCTGCTGGGCGACACCGTCACCAAGACCGAAAGCTACGGCGGCACGCCCACGGTCACGACCTCCGGCAACCGCCAGGCGACTTATACCCCCAAGGCCGGCCAGCGCTACTACTGGCAGGACGGCAACGACACGACCCATTACAACACGTACTACCACGAAGTGGACAACTTCTGGGGCATGGACGTCATCGGTACCGACAATGTCGATACCAGCGACTGGGACGTGTCCAACAGCTTCGATTCGCTGGCCTCGCCGCTGCCGAGCGGCCCGTGGCTCGACCCGAACGCCGGCAGCGGCCAGTACGCCGGCTACAACTTCAGCACCTACAGCGTCGAGCGCACGTCCGAAGTCATCGTCGATTCGCACCAGGACCGCGAAAGCCACGGCTGCCCGCCGGTGTTCGGCTACTACACCTACAAGACCTGGATCACCAAGGCCGCCGGCCGCACGCAGTACTACACCAACAGCGTCAAGGCCGATTACCCGATCGACATCCAGTTCATGGGCCTGTCGGACGGGGAAGTGACCGTCAACTCGACCGGCAACAACGGGGCGGCCGGCAACGTCTGGCTGAAAGGCAACATCACCAACCAGACCGGCACCGTCAACATCACGAGCACCAACGGCGCGATCAACCCGGTGGGCAACGTCCTCATCACGGGTGAAGGCGTCAACCTGAATGCGGAAACCGGCATCGCCAGCGCCAGCGTGCTCAAGACCAACCTGGTCAACGGCGGCGTGCTTTCGGCGGTGACGACCACCGGCAACGTCAAACTGAAGG
>VFMC01000571.1 GCA_006515795.1 Acidimicrobiaceae bacterium
GGCCGACCGCCACCGCCAAGCTGTTCGCCCGGGTCTACTCCGCGCGCTGGGACGAACTGCAGCTTCGTAACCGCTTCGACGAAGGTCTGGGCACCAATCTCATCGCCCTCACCGCCACCGGAGGCGTCATCGCCGCCGATCGGGTGCAGGTCAACCTGCGCAACGAGGAAACGACCAAGAAGCTCAACTCGGTGGCGCTCGGCGGCAGTCACCAGCCCGGGCGCTGGAGCATCGACTACGTCGTGCAACATAACGACAACACCATCGACGAGCCTAACGACAACTGGGAGTTCCGCTCGGGCACGAGCACCTTTGGCCCGGATGCGTTCACGGTGAACGAGAGCGGCGCCGTGACCATTACTTCGACCGGGCGCGACCGGATGGACCCGGCATTCCAGACCTTCCGCCGCGTCCGCTACTTCGAACAGCTCAGCACCGAGGACAGCTACGCCGGGGTCCTCGACGTGCGCCGCGACACGCTGTTCGCCGGGTCGAAGCCGGGCTTCCTGAAGGCCGGACTCAAGTTCAGCCACGGCAAGCGCGACACGGGTGTGTCGCAGACCCACTACGGCATCGGCTCGCTCAACTGGACGGCGGCCGAGTCGCCCGCGCTGACCCTCGGTGGGTTCACCAACCCTGTGCCGCTTCAACCCGTCCCCAACCTGTGGCTCGACATCACCGGCCTCAATGGTTTCTTCGGCACCAACCGTAGCGACCCGCGCTACTTCGTGCTCAACCCGCGCGACACCTACAACAGCGAGTACCAGAGCGACTTCACGCTGAACGAGCAGGTGGCGGCCGGCTACCTGATGGGCAAGATAGATCTGGGCCTGATGACTCTGGTCGCCGGTGTTCGCTTCGAAGCCACCGACGTGGACTCGACCGCGTTCACCATGGTGACCCAGGGCACCCAGCTGTCGGCCACGCCGGTGGAAGGATCGGGCGACTACACCAACTGGCTGCCGTCGATCGTCAGCACGTTCAACCTGCGTACGGATCTGGTGCTGCGCGCGGCCTGGACCAGCGCCCTGGGCCGGCCCGAGTACGACGCCCTCGCGCCGCGGTCGCGGTTGGCAATCGAGGACAATCCCACGACTGGCACCATCGGCGCCCTGACCATCGGCAATCCGGACCTCAAGGCGCGCCAGTCGAACAACCTCGATGCCTCGATCGAGTGGTACTTTGACGAGGGGTCGATCCTGTCGGCCGCCTTCTTCCGCAAGGACATTG
>VFMC01000572.1 GCA_006515795.1 Acidimicrobiaceae bacterium
CAACCTGCTCATGACCTTCGACAAAATCGTACGGTTCGTGGTCCGTGACCGAGCCGGCCATACACCACCGCGTTCGACACGGTGCTCGAAGTCGATCGGCGCCACCGTGATTCGCATACTCCCGCCGGTCCCGGGTTGACCGTCGATCACCGTGGTGCTAGTTTCATTAGCACCATGTTGTGGACCGTCGATCACACAGCGCCGCTTCCCCTCCGGGAGCAGATCGTCACCGCCATCCGGCGCGGCATCGCCAGCGGCGATCTCTCGGTCGGCGACCCGTTACCGCCCGCGGCCGAGCTGGGTGAGGCGCTCGACGTCGACCGCAACACCGTCCTCGCCGCCTACCGGCAGCTGCGCACTGACGGCGTCCTCGAGTTCCGGCGCGGCCGCGGCGTACGCGTCGCCCGGGCCACCCGACCGGAGCCGGCCGTCCTCACCGCCGTCCGCACCCTCCTCGAGGTCGGCGCCGCTCACGGCCTCGACCGCGATCAACTCGCCCAACTCATCCGGGAGCAGTCATGAAGGTCCGTCCCCACCCCGTGTACACCGGCCGATCGACCAACTGGTTGGCGATCGGCCTGTCCACCGCGCTCGCCGTCCCGTTCGTCGCGCTGGGCGTCGGCAGCAACGGGTCGTGGACCGCCCCGGGCTACCTGATCCCGATGCTGCTGGTGTTCGCGGTCTTTATCGTGAACCTCCTCACGGCGTCGAGCGTGCGCTCCACCGCCGGGCCGAATGGTGTCATCGTCAACTTCGGCGTGTTCGGCTGGCCCCGCTTCCGCTACCCGCTCGAGCGCATCCAGCACGCCGAGGCGATCACCATCCCGCCCAACCTCTGGTCGTGGGGCATCTACTGGTCGCCGCGCCGGGGCCTCATGCTCACGCTCCGCAAGGGGGCAGCCCTCCGCCTCACCCTCATCAACGGCCGCAAGGTCACCATCAGCACCCCCCACCCTGACGCCGCCGTCGCCGCCATCCACGACCTGCAGGCCTCCTAATGGGAGTCGACCAATTGGAGTGTCCCACTACGGACGTCTATCTGATCAACGACGACGGCAAGCCGCTAGCGAGCCGAGGTCTGCCTGAAGGTCTCGATGGGATTCGAATGCTCCGTGAGCTCGTCGCCGACCACATCGCCCGATCCGGGTGAGGTCGATCGCGGTGGCGGTCCCACGGAAGGTTGCGTCGGTGGTCCAGCTGAGCCGCGATGGACGGGGTCAGCGAGCGT
>VFMC01000151.1 GCA_006515795.1 Acidimicrobiaceae bacterium
ACGATGAAGTCGGCGATCGATGCGCCCATCCGCCGCGCGATCCAGCCTGCCAGCACGTTGCCGAAGTTGCCGGTCGGCACGCTGAAGGTGACCGGACCCTGCAGCGCCTCGGCTGCGGTGACGTAATAGACGACCTGCGCCAGCACCCGCGCCCAGTTGATCGAGTTCACCGCCGAGAGCTGTTGTTCGATGCGAAAAGGTTCGTCGGCGAACATCGCCTTGACGAGATCTTGACAATCGTCGAAGGTGCCTTCAACGGCTGCGACACGCACGTTCGGCGCATCGACAGTGGTCATCTGGCGGCGCTGCACTTCGCTCGGGCGACCGTTCGGGTACAAGATGACGATGTCGACGTTGGAGCAGTTGCGCACCGCATCGATCGCCGCCGACCCGGTGTCGCCGCTGGTGGCGCCCACGATCGTGACGCGCCGGCAGCGCTGGGCGAGCACGTGGTCGAACAGCCGACCGACGAGCTGCAGGGCGACGTCCTTGAACGCCAGGGTCGGCCCGTGGAACAACTCCAGCACCCAGTCGCGGTGACCGATCTGAACCAGCGGAACCACGGCGTCGTGGCGAAACGTGGCGTACGCCTCGATACACAGCCGGTCGAGCGTTGCCCTGTCGATGTCGGGCGACACGAACGGCGCGATCACCTCTGCGGCGCGGGCCGCGTAGGTGGTAGCCGTCGAGGATCGGGCCGGCAGCGACGGCCATTCGGCCGGCACGTACAAGCCCCCGTCGTCGGCCAGACCAGCCAGCAGCACGTCGGCAAAGTCGGGCGCCGATCCGCGCGTGCTGACGTAGCGCATCGTCAGCTGCCGATCACGCGCAGCAGACCACCCACGCTGCGCACCACGTCGAGCTCACGGAGCTCGCGCATCGTGGCCTGCACGGCTGATTCCTTGGCCTCGTGGGTGATGAAAACCAATCGGGCGTCGGGTGCGATGCCCTCCTGCTCGGCGGCGCGGATGCTCACACCGTTGCGAGCGAACACCCCCGTGACGGAGTGCAGCACGCCGGGACGGTCGGCCACTTCGAGGCTGAGGAGGTACTCGGCGGTGGTCTCGTCGATCGGCAGCGTGAGGGCTCGACCGAACGTGCCGAGCGATCCGTGGGTGCCCTTCGACAGGTTCACCGCGGCATCGATGACGTCGCCCAGAACCGCACTCGCTGTAGGCATGCCGCCAGCACCGCGCCCGTAGAACATCAGCGAGCCGACGGCGTCACCCTCGACGAACACAGCGTTGTAGCTCTCGCGCACGCTCGCCAACGGGTGGGTGACGGGCACCATCGCAGGATGCACGCGAACCGCGATCTCGCCGGTTGCGGGCATCCGCTCGGCGATGCCGAGGAGCTTGACCACGTAGCCGAGGCGGCGGGCGACAGCGATGTCGTGGGCGGTGACCTGGCTGATGCCTTCGTGGTACACGTCGCCGGCCACCACCTTCACGCCGAACGCGACGGTGGCGATGATCGCTGCCTTGGCGGCCGCATCGAAGCCCTCCACGTCAGCGGTCGGGTCGCGTTCGGCAAAGCCGAGTGCCTGGGCTTCGGCGAGGGCCACGCCGTAGTCGGCGCCTTCCTCGGTCATCTTCGTGAGGATGAAGTTGGTGGTGCCGTTGACGATGCCCATCACCCGCCTGATCGGTTCGCCACGAAGGCTCTCGCGCAACGCGCGGATGAGCGGGATGCCGCCGGCGACTGCCGCTTCGAAGAGCAGATCGACTCCCGCGTCATCGGCCAGGCCGAACAGCTCGGTGCCCACGTTGGCGAGCAGCTCCTTGTTGGCGGTGATCACCGGCTTGCCGTTGGCCATCGCGATCGCGATCAGCTCTCGCGCCGGTTCGATGCCGCCGATCACCTCGACGACGATGTCGATCGTGGGGTCGGCGGCCACAGCGTGAGCATCGCGGGTGATCACCCCATCGGGAAGATCGACGCCACGCTCGCGGCTCATGTTGCGCACGGCCACGGCGGCGACCTCGAGGCGGAGGCCGGTGCGAGCCTCGATCGCATCGGCTCGGTCGGCGATCAACTTCACCAGCGAGGCGCCGACGTTTCCGCACCCGAGCACACCGATCCGAACAACTTCTCCGCGCAGAGTCACGGCGAGAGGCTACGCCGGAGAGCCAGTTGCTCCAGCGTTCATTCGACGACCTGGTGCCGGACGCGCATCAGCCCGGCCGGGGCGTGGTGCCTGCCGGCCGGGCTGATGATGGTTCCCGCTGAACCTGCGCAGATGCGCCCAGACGCACCTACGTCGAACTGTCGCCGCCTGCGGCGGAGGAGTCCTCCGCCCGGGTGATCTCCGTGGAAGCCGCCGTCTTGCGTCTCCATCGCAGCGCGCCCTTCGAATTCATGCTCTCCCCGTTTCGCTCCACATCCCGTTCGAATGCGATGGGGCCACCATACGGAGCACCGTCCGACCACACCAGGGAACCGACGGTGAATGGGCCGAACGGCCCACTCGCTCAGCCGAGATCGCAGGCGAGCAGATCCTCATTCGTCTCCCGGCGCACCACCAACCGAGCATCACCGTTGGCGACGAACAGCACCGGCGGCCGCGTGAGCTTGTTGTAGTTGCTCGCCATCGACTGCCCGTAGGCGCCCGTGACCGGCGTGGCGAGCAGATCGCCCACAGCCAGATCTGCCGGCAGCTCGGCATCGAAGATGAGCACGTCGCCGCTCTCGCAGTGCTTGCCGACAAGACGTCCGCGCATGGCTCGCTCGTCGAGCGCCCGCGAGGGCACGAACGCCTCGTAGCCGGAGCCGTACAGCACGGGGCGGGGGTTGTCGCTCATGCCGCCGTCGACCGCCACGTAGGTTCGCACGCCGGGGATTCGCTTGATCGCACCCACCGTGTAGACGGTGATCGCTGCCGCGGCCACTATCGACCTGCCGGGCTCGACGCTGATCCGCGAGGTGANCGACGCTGATCCGCGAGGTGACACCGAGTGCACGGCACGTGTCGAGCAGCACCCGACCCCAGTCGGAGATGGTCGGTGCCTCCTCGCCGCCCACGTAGGGAACGCCAAGCCCACCACCGAGCACCAGTTCGGGCAGGCCGAGGGGAGCCGCGAACCTGGCCATCACCTCGGCCGCTCGACCGAAGCTGTCGACCGCGAACACGTTGGAGCCGATGTGGCAGTGCACACCTACGAGCTCGACTGCCGTGGAACGGCTGGCGCGCTCGACTGCCCGCGCCGCATCGCCGTTGCCGAGGTTGAAGCCGAACTTCGAGTCGTCCTGCCCGGTGGCGATGTACTCGTGGGTGTGCGCGTGCACCCCCGGCGTGATGCGCAGCACCACCTTCGGCGCCGGCAACCCCTCCCGGCGCAACGCCTCGATGCGATCGAGCTCTTCGTCGCAGTCGACGACGATGTAGCGCACGCCCGCTTCGATCGCGGCACGCAGCTCGTCGACGCTCTTGTTGTTGCCGTGGAAGGTGAGCGCATCGGCCGGGATGCCGGCCTGTTGGGCGACGAACATCTCGCCGCCACTGGCCACGTCGAGGAGCATGCCCTCCTCGTACGCCAGGCGGGCCATCGCCTTGCAGAGGAACGCCTTGGTCGCGTACACCGCCCGCTGGTGGCCGAACGCGTCGACCGCCTCGCGGCACCGATGGCGAAGGTGCGCCTCGTCGTAGATGAACAGAGGCGTGCCGTGCTCGGCGGCGAGTTGGGCGACCGAGGCTCCTCCGATGCTCAGGGACCCGTCGGTCGCGATCGTGGCGGTATCGGGTAGGAGGTGCAGTGGCAGCGACGGCATCGCCGGCTCACATCCGCTCGGGCACGTCGATGCCGAGCAGATCGAGCCCCTTGGCGAGCACGCGAGCGGTGAGGTCGGCAAGCGCGAGACGACTGGTGCGCAGCTCGTCGGTCTCGGCCTTCAACACGGGACACGCGTCGTAGAACGCGGTGAAGGCCTGGGCGAGCTCGAACAGGTAGGTGCACAGCCGGTGCGGCAGGTACCGAGTGCTGGTCTCGGCGACGGCGCCATCGAAGGCGAGGAGGGCAAGGGCGAGCGAACGCTCCTGCGGGGTGCCGAGAACGGGCACTACGGAGCGAACATGGTGGGGCTCGACGCCCACCCGCCGGAAGATGCTGCGGATCCGCGCGTACGCGTACTGGAGGTATGGCGCGGTGTTGCCCTCGAACGCCAACATCCGCTCCCAATCGAACGCGTAGTCCTTCACCCGGTCGGTCGAGAGATCGGCGTACTTGATCGCGCCGATGCCGACGATCCGCCCGACCTCGGACTGCTCGGCCGGCGACAGCTCGGGGTTCTTGCCGGCAACCTGACGCGTGGCCCGCGCGACCGCCTCGTCGATCAGGTCGCTCAACTTGACGGTGTCGCCCGATCGGCTCTTGAACATCTTTCCGTCGCTTCCGAGCACGTTGCCGAACGCCACGTGCACAGCCTCGGTGGGCGCCTGCAACCAACCAGCCATCTGGGCGACCGCGAAGACCATCTCGAGGTGTTGCGCTTGGGGCGCCCCGACCACGTACAGGAGGAGGTCGGCGCGGACCCGTTCGACACGATCGATCACGCAGGCCAGATCGGTGGTGGCGTAGGGGTAGCCGCCCACCCTGTTGCGCACGATGACCGGCAGTGGATCACCCTCGCGGTTCACGAAGCCAGGCGGGAACACGACGTCGGCGCCGTCGCTGCGTTGCAGCAGACCCGCCGCGGCGAGTCGATCGACCACGGCCCCGAGCATGTGGTTGTAGGCGCTCTCGCCCATCAGGTCGTCGTCGCTCAGCAGCACGCCGAGGCGCGCGTACACGCTGTTGAAGTAGCGCGTGCTCTCGTGGACGAGCAGGCGCCACAGGCGCAGCGTCTCGGGGTCGCCACCCTGCAGTTCGACCACCCGCTGGCGAGCGCGGACCTGGAATGCCTCGTCGGCGGCGAACTTGCGGCCGGCCTCGCGGTAGAAGCTGTTCATGTCGCCGACCGAGAGCTCGTGCGCCGCTTCGGCTTCGCCGAGGTCGAGGAGGTGCTCGATCAGCATGCCGAACGGACGGCCCCAATCGCCGATGTGGTTCTCGCGGATAACGCGGTGCCCCAGGAACGTCATGACCCGCGCGATGCAGTCGCCGATGATCGTGGAGCGAAGGTGGCCGACGTGCATCTCCTTGGCCACGTTGGGGTGCGAGTAGTCGATCACGGCCGTCAGCGGTGACGAACTCTGGCTCGCACCGAGTAGCTCGTCGGCGGCGATTGCGGCAAGCGACGCGGCCAGGTAGTCGTCGGCGAAGGTGACGTTGATGAAGCCTGGCCCGGCCACCTCGAGGGTGGCGACGCCATCGAGCCTGGCCGCCGCGACCACATCAGCAGCGACGTCGCGTGGGTTCCGGCCGAGCTGCTTGGCAAGCGCAAGGGCACCGTTGGCTTGGGCGTCGGCACGGTCGCTCGGCCGAACCACAGGGTCGACGACGGCACCGGCAACGGGGCCGGCGACCTGTCGGAATGCCGGCGCAAGCAGGGCGGCGACGGAAACGAGTGGATCGGCCATGACGAACCGATGGTACCGGCCGGTCGAATCGATCCTTCGACACATCGGCGCCTCCGCCGACACGTCGCCAGCTCCGCTGATCGCGTGGCTCGCCGCGCCGGTCGCTATCCTCGCTGCATCCCGCCCTCGTAGCTCAGGGGATAGAGCAATGGTTTCCGGAACCATGTGTCGGAGGTTCGAATCCTTCCGGGGGCGCGAAGTCTTGTGTTGGCGGGATGCTGCTCGACCCTGCGGCGCCGAGAGCTATCGGGTGCGATACGCCTCAGATCGCGGAAAGACGCCGACTATTGTCACCGTCCCAGCCTTGTCGTCGATCCGATAGATGACCCGGTAGGTCCCGCGGCGTGCGCTATGACGGTCATCGAGGGGTGGGCGGAGACGTTTGCCGACGCGATGTGGGTTCTCGATCAACGGACCAGTGACGAACTCGTAGGCCGCGAACGCCACAGGTTCGGGGAGGGCCTCGGCGAGCTGTCGTCGCGCCGTCGGAGCGACGACGAGACGGTACAGGTCACGCGGTGGCACGGCGGGCGCGCATCGCTACGTGGAGCACGTCGACGTCATCGCCCTCGCCGCGGGCGAGTTCGGCGTCGGCTTCGGCCAGCGAGCGCATGACGGACGCATCGGAGAGGATCGCGATGGTCTCCTCCATCGCCTCCAGATCATCAACTGCGAGCAGGACCGCCGTTGGGCGACCGTGAACGGTCACGGTCACTCGTTCATGCTGCGATCCGACTCTGGCCACGAGTTCGGACAGGTGAGCCTTTGCCTCGGCGATCGAGGCTGTGTCGATTATGGTCATAACTCTGACCATATCTCACGTGCCGTCGAGTTGCACTCACTCTGCTCAGACTCCCTGGGTAGCCTCGTAGCCCGTGAATCAGATGAAGAACCGCATCCAGGCGTTGGCCCTCCTCGACCGGGCGATGGTGTCGATGACCGACGACGAGGTCGAGACGCTCGTCGCCACGTTGCCCGACGACCACCGGGAAACGATCGACAAGATCTGCGGCGCTCGCGAAGGTGGCTTCGAAACCCCGGCCACACGTACGCTCGCGGTCCGCTCCACGGTCGCTCGCGGCCGGATGAACGGCGCGCTGGAGCAGATCGCCACGGTGCTCACTGATCCGTGCCTCGCCGACTGCATCGAGCAGCTCGGCGACTCCTCCGACAACCCCACCGAGGCCGACCTCGCCGATGTCACGCCCGGCCTCATCGAGCGTCACGGACTGGCCACGGTGCGGCTCACGCTCGCCGCGTCGATCGCCGGAGAAGCCGCCGCCTCGGTGGTGCTCACCCGCCTGCTCAAGCACGACGAAGTGCTCGCGCTGCCGGCCCGCGAGGCAGAAGCGTCGCCTGTCGTCGTGCTTCCGAACGCGGCCGACGACCAGACCAAGGCCCGCCGGCGGGTGGCCAAGGAACGCAAGCAGGCCGAGTCCCAGGCGCGTCGCCAGCAGCAGGCTCGGGCCCGCAACCGGGCCTGACGCCTTGGCGGTCAGAACAGCCGGCCCGCGCCGGTCGCCACTGTTCGTTCGTGGTCGAGCAACCATGCCTTGGCCGACAGGCCACCGGCAAAGCCCGTGAGCGAACCGTTCGAGCCGACCACCCGGTGACACGGCACCACGATGCCGATCGGGTTCTTCCCGTTCGCCGCGCCGACCGCTCGCGACTTGCGCACGTCACCCAGCAGCCGCGCCTGGTGGCCGTAGCTCACCGTTTCACCGTACGGGATCGTGCGCAGAGCCGCCCAGGCAGCCTGCTGGAACGGTGTCCCCTGCGGGTCGAGCGGCAGGTCGAACTCGGTGCGTTCACCGCGGAAGTACTCGTCGAGCTGCACTCGGGCGCGCTCGAGGATGTGGCGGCGCGCTGTACCGCGGTGATCGTCGGTGGTGCCGTCGGGAACAGGGCGCGGGTCGCGGTCCCACATCACGAACCGGATCCCGACGTCGCTCGCCCCGACGGACAGGGCGCCGACGGGCGAGGGGATGGTGACGACTTCGACGGCCGAGTCGGCGGCTACGCGGTCGCGATGTGCAGCGGTGGTCATGATCGGCTCCTGTGAGGTGACTGAGGCGAATGAGGTGACGCGGCAAGGCTGTGCCAGAGGTGGTGCAGGGCGTAGGAGCGCCAGGGGCTCCATCGTTCGGCGAGCGCGGCCGCGCCTCTCGGTGAGGAGTCGAGACCGAGAGCGTCGAGACCGTGGCGAACCCCGAGATCGGATGGCATGAACACATCGGGATCACCGAGGGCCCGCATCGTGACGTACTGCGCGGTCCATGGCCCGATCCCTGGGAGGGCGACCAGCTGACGCGCCAGCTCCGATCGGTCGGCGCCCGGGTCGATGGCGAGCGACCCGGCGGCCACCGCCGCGCACGCACCGAGCAGCGCCCGCCTCCGTGTCGCCGGCATCGGCAACAGCTCGGGGTCGATGGCTGCCAGTGCCGCGGCGGAAGGGAACAGCCGCGTCGGCTGGGCGACGCCGATTCCCGGTTCAGCGAGGTGCGCCACGTCGTCACCGACGAATGCCGACAACCG
>VFMC01000152.1 GCA_006515795.1 Acidimicrobiaceae bacterium
CGGCCAACGCGTTCGCGAGATCGGCGTACATCGACACCCGCTGCTCGGTGTGGAGCTGGCGGGCGTAGAGGTTCCCGACCCACACCGTGAGGCAATCCACGATCGCCAAGGCTCCATCGGGCAGGTTGCGCACGCAGCCGGCGAGGTCGACCGGAACCTCGAAGGTCGGCCAGTCGGGTCGTTCGGCGCGATGACGAGCGATCCGGTCGGCGAGGTCGTCGTCGATCGCCTCGGCTGTGGCGATGAACGCGACCGGCCCGTCGTGGCCGGCGCCCAGCGTGACCGCGAGGTTGCTCTTGCCACTGCGGGCGCCGCCGACCAGGAAGGTCAACCCGTGCGCCATCAGTAGTCGATGCCGCGCTTGGCGGCGATGCCAGCGTCGTAGGCATGCTTCACGTTGCGCATCTCGGTGACCGTGTCGGCGATCTCGATCAGGCCCGCCGGCGCGTCGCGCCCGGTGACGATGACGCTCACCGTCGGGGGTCGTTCGGCGAGCTTGCGCAGCACGTCATCGGCATCGATCCAGCCCCAGTTCATGAGATACGTGAGCTCGTCGAGGATGACGAGTTGATGCGCGCCTGCGCCGATGATGCCGGCGGCAAGCGCCCAGCCGGCGCGGGCGAGCTCCTTGTCGTGCTCGAGATCCTTCGAATCCCACGTGAAACCGTCGCCGGCAGCGTGCCAGTCGACACCGAGGCGGCGTCCGACTTCCTCCTCGCCGACCTTCCAGTCGCCGCTCTTCACGAACTGCACGACGGCGACCTTCCAGCCGCGAGCGACCGCTCTGGTCATCACCCCGAAGGCAGCAGAGCTCTTGCCCTTGCCATCACCGGTGTTCACGAGCAGCAGCGACTTGGCGCCATGGAGGCCATGCGGTCGGGGGTCGTCGGTGAGGGGTGCTTCGCTCATGAGAGTTGGGAGTGTAGGCACGACGGGGTAAGGTCTGCCCGCTCGTTCCCAGCGAAGTCCGGTGAGACTCCGGCACTGTCCCGCAACGGTGAAGCGTGCGATGTCCTCGCCAATGTGGCGGGCGAGATCGACACGACAAGTCCGGTCGCCTGGTTCGGGCGCGATGACCACACCCTCGAGGCAAGGGCCGGATCGCGACGGTTCCGAACCGTTCGACCTCAACTTGTCCTCCCGTTCCGGAGGACCGGTGTCCTCCAGAAAGCACGGAGGATCTTTCATGTTCCGTTTCCGTCGGGCTACCGCCCTTTCCGCTGCCCTGCTGCTCACCCTCGCCGCATGCGGCGACGACTCAACCAGCAGCGATCCGACCACCCCCCCGGCAACCGTCGCGGCGACCGCACCCGCATCCGCGGCGCCGGCGGAGAGCCCGGCGACGGAGGCCCCGCCGGCTACTGCGACTGCGGACATCCCCGAGGCCATCGTGAGCCTCTCGCCGAGCGCCACCGAGATCCTCTTCGCGATCGGTGCCGGCGATCAGGTGATCGCTGTCGATGACCAGAGCAACTACCCGCCCGAAGCCGAGGCGAAGATGACCGATCTGTCGGGCTACACGCCGAACGTGGAAGCGATCGCCGCGCTCGGTGCCGACCTGGTCGTGCACGACGGTTCCACCGACCTCGGCGGCCAGCTCGACGGGCTCGGCATCGCCAACTGGGTAGGTTCGGCGGCGATGACCTTCGACGACATCTACGCCCAGATCGAGCAGCTCGGGGTGGCGACCGGCCACATCGGCGAGGCCGCCGAGCTGGTCGGCCAGATGCAGGCCGACATCGACGCCGCGGTTGCTGCCAATCCCACGCTCGAACAACCACTCAGCTTCTACCACGAGCTCGACCCCACGTTCTTCAGCGTCACGTCGAACACCTTCATCGGTCAGGTCTACGGCCTGTTCGGTCTGCGCAACATCGCCGATACCGCCGAGGGCGGCACCGACTACCCGCAGCTCAGCGCCGAGTTCATCATCTCCCAGAACCCCGACCTGGTGTTCCTCGCCGATGGCAAGTGCTGCGGTGAGTCGGTCGACAGCGTGAAGGCGCGGGCCGGGTGGGACGTCATCGGTGCCGTGTCCACGGGCGGCGTCATCGTGGTCGACGACGACATCGCCTCGCGCTGGGGTCCACGCGTCGTCGAGCTGGTGCAGATCATCGGCGCCGCAGTGACCGAAGCCGCCGCATTGTCGGCGGCCTGAGGCCGACGTGGCCGATCGTCGCATCGACCGGGTGCCCCGCGGCAATCCGGCACTGTGGCTCCCTCTTGCCACGGTGTTGCTGCTCGGCGCGCTCGTGCTCGGTGTGATGATCGGCCCCGCCGGCAACTGGGGCAGCGCTAGTTGGAACATCATCTGGAACGTGCGGATGCCGCGCGTGGTCCTCGCCGGTCTGGTCGGGGCGATGCTGTCGCTGGCCGGCGCCAGCTACCAGGGCGTGTTCCGCAACCCCCTCGTCGACCCATACCTCCTCGGTGTCGCGGCCGGAGCCGGGCTGGGAGCGACGATCGTGTTCGCAGTTGGGCGAAGCTCGACATCTGGTTGGCTGATCGACCCGCTCCCGCTCGCTGCGTTCTTGGGTGGATCGATTGCCGTGCTGGTCACCTACCTGGTCGGCGCGTCGTTCGGCGCCGATCGATCGGGGGTCACCTTGGTACTCGCCGGAGTTGCGGTCACTTCGTTGGCGACTGCCATCCAGGCCTTCGTCCTGCAGCGCAACAACGATGTCATCCGCGAGGTGTACGGCTGGATCCTCGGTCGGCTCACGGTGGCGAGCTGGTCGGACGTGCGGCTCGTGCTGCCCTACGTCATCGTCAGCAGCGTGGTGCTGCTGATGCATCGGCGCCACCTCGACGTGCTGCGCGTCGGCGACGACGAGGCTGCGGCGCTCGGCACCCACGTGCCGCGCGTTCGCCTGGCGGTGGTGGTTGCCGCCACGATGGGAACGGCTGCGGTCGTCAGCGTGAGCGGCCTGATCGGCTTCGTCGGCATCATCGTGCCGCACTTCATCAGGCTCGTCGCCGGTTCGTCGTACCGCCGGCTGCTGCCGCTCACCCTGCTGGTCGGAGCGGCCTTCCTGATCCTGGTCGACATCCCCGGTCGGGTACTGCAAGACCCGGCCGAAACGCCGATCGGAGTGGTGACGGCGTTCTTCGGCGCTCCGTTCTTCATCCTTTTGCTGCGCACGAGGCGGACCGCATCGTGAGCTCGTTGGCCTTTCGTAGGCTGACGGTGCGCTACGGCAAGCGCACCGCGATCACTTCGTTCGACGACCTCGTCAGGCCGGGTGAGTGGCTGTGCCTGATCGGTCCGAACGGTGCCGGGAAGTCATCGATCCTTCGTGCCGCGGCCGGGTTGGTGGTGCACTCCGGTGAGATCGAGGTCGACGGTGCCCCGCTGTCGATCCGCTCGGCGCGACGCCGTGCCGAACTGGTCGCGTACGTGCCGCAGAGCCCCGAGCTGCCCGCCGACATGACCGGCGCCGAGTACGTGTTGCTGGGGCGCACGCCCTACATCGGCTACTTCGGCGTCGAGACCGACCACGATCGTTCGATGGTGGCCAACGTGCTCGAACGCCTCGATCTCGCCGACCTGGCGCGCCGGCACCTGGGCACGATGAGCGGTGGTGAGCGGCAGCGGCTGGTGATCGCGCGGGCGCTCGCCCAGGAGGCGCCGATCATGTTGCTCGACGAGCCGACGAGTGCGCTCGACATCGGGCACCAGCAGCAAGCCCTCGAACTGGTCGATCGGCTGCGCCACGAACACGGTCTCACCGTGGTGAGCGCGATGCACGATCTCACCCTCGCCGGCCTGTACGCCGACAGGCTGACGCTGTTGCACGAGGGGCACGTGGTATCGACCGGTTCGGCCGCGCACGTGCTGCGGGCCGAGACGCTCAGCGAGTTCTACGGCGTGAACGTGATGGTGCACCACGACGACGACGGCACCGTCGTGGTGGTGCCCAAGCGCGCCATCTCGTAGTTCGCGCAAGCGTTTGTGCACTTCTGCACCGGGGGCGGTGCAGTTGCGCTCAAACGCTGTGGTCAGGAAGGGTCGAACCAGTGATCGCCGCCGAGGATCCGGTCGGCCTCGGACGGTCCCCACGAGCCTCGGAAGTAGGGATGCACGGGGCCTGGGGCATCGAGCGCCGGCTGCACCACCCGCCACGTCTGCTCGACGACGTCCTCCCTCGCGAATCGCCGCGGCAGCCCGGCGAGTGCATCGTCGAGCAGCCGCTCGTAGGCCTCGCGACGCTGGCCGAGGGCGGCCGCGAAGTCGACGGAGAGGTCGACGTTCTGACTGTCGAGGTGCGGCCCCGGCGTCTTGGCCTGGACCGTGAAGGTGACTCCGTCGTGCTTGCCGAGCCGGAAGCGCACGAGGTTGCGGTGCGGCGTCGGGCCGCCCGCCTCGTCGAACAGCAGGCTCGGTGGTTCGCGGAACTCGACGACGACTTCGGTGGCTGCCTTGGCGAGGCCCTTGCCGCAGCGTACGTACCAGGGAACGCCGGCCCAGCGCCACGAATCGATCTCGAGGCGCGCCGCGGTGAACGTGTCGACCTGTGAATCGGGGGTGACGCCTTGCTCCTCGCGATAGCCCACGTACTGCCCACGTACGAGTTGGGCCGGGTCGATCTCGCGCATGGCGGCGAACACCTTTGCCTTCTCGTCCTGCAGGTAGCTGGATTCGGGGCCGACCGGCGGTTCCATCGCCACCAGCGCGAGCACCTGCAGCAGGTGGTTCTGCACGACGTCGCGGATCGATCCGACGCCGTCGTAGAAGCTGCCTCGCCCCTCCACGCCGATCGTCTCGCTCATCGTGATCTGCACGCTGCGGACGTAGTTCCGGTTCCACACGGGTTCGAGCAGGGTGTTCGAGAACCGGAACACCAGCAGGTCTTCGACGCTCTCCTTGCCGAGGTAGTGATCGATGCGGAAGATCCGCTCCTCGGGGAACACGGCCTGGAGGGTGGCACTCAGCTCGCGCGCGCTCACCAGGTCGCGCCCGAAGGGCTTCTCCACCACGATTCGCCCCCGCTCGTTCAATCCGACCGATGCCAGCGACCGGGCCACGGTGGGAAACATCGTCGGGGGGATGGCCATGTAGAACACGGCCTGTCGGCTGCCGTGGCGGTCGTAGTCGCCTTGGATGAGGTCGAGTCGGCCGATCAACGGCTCGATCGCCGAGGCGGCTGCATCGGGGATCGACTTGAGGATCGAGTCGTGGGCGTGCTCGCAGAACGCGGTGTCGGTCCAGTCGCTGCGGGCCACACCGATCACCGGCACCTTCAGCACCCCGCGCTGTTCGAGGTGGTACAGAGCGGGGAACAGCTTTCGCTTGGCGAGGTCGCCCGTGGCGCCGAACAGGACCAGCGCGTCGGCGACGGGTTGGGTGCCGGCGATCACTGCTGCACCGACGCGTTCTTCGCCCGTCCGGTCTCGTGGTGGCCGCCGAACTGGGCGCGCATCGCCGACAGCACCTTGTGGGCGACGTCACCGCGGTCGCGTGACGAGAATCGGTCCCACAGCGCCGACGACAGCGTGGGCACCGGAACTCCTTCGTCGACCGCGGCGTGGATGGTCCACCTGCCCTCGCCACTGTCGCTGACGCGACCTTCGAAGGAGTCCAATGCGGGGTCGGCGGCCAGAGCAGCAGCGGTGAGGTCGAGCAGCCAACTCGAAACAACGCTGCCCCGGCGCCAGAGCTCGGTGATCGCGCCGAGGTCGAAGTCGTAGCGGTAGTACTCCGGCCGGTCGAGCGGTGCGGTCTCGGCGTCCTTGGCGTGCGACTCGCTGCCGATGTCGGCCTTGGCCAGCACGTTGAGACCTTCCGCATAGGCAGCCATCAGTCCGTATTCGATGCCGTTGTGCACCATCTTCACGAAGTGACCGGCGCCGCTCGGTCCGCAGTGGAGCCAGCCCTGCTCCTCGGGTGCCGGCGGCCCCGAACGCCCGGGCGTGCGTTCGGCCGTGGCGGCTCCCGGTGCCAGCGCGTCGAAGATCGGGGTGAGCCGGAGAACTGCATCCGCGTGGCCACCGACCATCAGGCAGTAGCCACGATCGAGGCCGAACACGCCACCGCTGGTGCCGACGTCGAGGTAATGGAGACCCTGCTCGGCCAGTGGCCCCGATCGGTCGACGTCGTCGCGGTACCAGCTGTTGCCGCCGTCGATGATCGCGTCGTCCGGCGCCAGCAACGGCGCCAGGCGGGCGACGGTGTCGCCGACGAAGGCGGCAGGCACCATGATCCAGAGGTTGCGCGGTGCGTCGAGCATCTCGACCAGGTTCTCGAGCGACGAAGCCCCGCGTGCGCCTTCGCCGACCATGGCCGCGACGGCATCGGCGTTCAAGTCGTAGACCACGAGTTCATGGCCTGTGCGAAGCAGTCGCCGTACCATGTTGGCGCCCATGCGCCCCAGACCGATCATCGCCAGTTGCATGTCAGCAGGTTGCCACGTCCGGGCAGCGGTTAGCTTCACCGCCATGAACCAGGACGAGAACCGCACCGAACACGAGCCCGATCTGGCCCCTGATCTGGCCCGCGATCTGGCCCGCGATCTGGCCGGCGCGACGGCATCGCACCGCCGCCTGATCGACGCGGTCCAAGACCTCGGCGACCCCGAGGCGGCAGCGCCATCGCTGCTCGCCAACTGGTCTGTCGGCCATGTGCTGACGCATCTCGCGAGGAACGCCGACAGCCACGTCCGCATGATCGCCGCGGCAGAGGCCGGCACGGTCGCCGACCAGTACGAGGACGGGACCACAGGTCGCGCCGCCGAGATCGAACGAGGTGCCCACCGGCCGGCGGCCGAGCTGGTGGACGATGTGGTTTCGTCGATCGATCGCCTCGAGGCATGTTGGGGGGCGACGAGCCCGGCGGGGTGGGCGGGCGAGGGAATGACGGTGGGTGGCCTCGCACCCATCTCCGATCTGCCGTTCCGACGCTGGCGCGAGACCGAGGTCCACCACTTCGACCTCGGCCTGGGGTCCGGCCTTGCCTACGGAATCGGCTGCTGGCCCGACGACTACGTGCGGCTCGAGTTGGGCCGCCTGCTGATGCAGTGGTCGAGCCGCCGGCCGATGGGCCTCACCCAGCTCCCCGTGGAGGCCACCGCGGCCGATGACCGCACTCGGCTCGGATGGTTGCTCGGTCGCATCGAGATCGTCGGGTTGCCTGCAGCTGGCATCTTCCAGTGAGCAGCCGAACCAGCCGCCCGATGGGCCGGCGCGTCCGCTGCGTCCTGATCGCGTCCGCCGCGCTCGTACTCGGCTCGGCGCCACGGGCATCGGCGCACGCCGGCCTCGAGACGAGCATCCCCGCGGCGAGCTCCGTGCTGGAGCAGAGCCCCGACAACGTCGTGCTCGACTTCGACGAACCGGTGGAGGCCGAGCTCGCCTCGATCCAGGTCTTCGATGCAGCGGCAGTGCTCATCGAGGTCGGCTCACCCGAGGCCGCCGCAGGCGACCGGTCGGTCGTGCTCGCATCGTTGCCCGACTTGGGCGATGGGCTCTACGCCGTGGTGTGGAGGATCTCCTCGATCGACGGCCACGTGGTCGACGGTGCGTTCAGCTTCCAGATCGGCACCGCCGGCGCGGCCGACGGCAAGGCGTTGGTCGATCAGGTCATCGACGGGGCGCGGGTCACTCCGGCCGTCAGTCGCGCTGCCGGCGCGGCGCGCCTGCTGGGCTTCCTCGGTGTCGTGGTGGCGATCGGGGGCGGTTTGTGGGTGTTGATCTGGGCCAACCCCTCGCTCGACCGCGCCCGTCGGCTCGTTCTGGTCGGGTGGATGATGCTCGCCATCGGCACGATGGCGTCGTTCGGTCTCCACGCAGCCGCGGTTTCGGCCGGGCCGATCAGTGATGCGTGGTCGTTCACGCAGTGGGATCGCATCGCCGGCACGCGCACCGGCACCTTGCTGCTGACCCGGCTCGTGCTCGTTCTGATGCTCGGCGTTCTGATGGTCGGCGTCGTTATCCGCGGCGCTCACTGGAGGGCGAGCGCGTGGTGGCGCAGCCTCGCAATCGTGTCCGCGATAGGAGTGATCGTTTCGTTCCCGGCGGCGGGCCACGCTTCCACCACGTCGCCCCGCTCCGTGTGGGTGTTGAGTGATGCCCTGCACCTGACGGCAGTGGCGGCCTGG
>VFMC01000573.1 GCA_006515795.1 Acidimicrobiaceae bacterium
TTCCAGCTCGGCACCATCACCGGCAGCGCCATCACCCTGGGCGCGCAGACCACCACCACGTACACGATTCTCGACGACGACACGCTGCTCGTGCAGTTCGATCAGGCGACCGGCAACGACGCCGAGGCCAGCGGCGGCAATCTGCCGCAACTTCTGGTGACGGGCGAAGTGCAGGCCGGCCACAGCGTCACCATCGACGTGGCGGTCACCGGCGGCAGCGCCACGGCCAGCGACTTCACTGCCCCAACCACGGTCACCGTCGGCGCGGGCACCTACACGGCCACGGCCGTGGCGATCACCGGGCTGGCCGTCACCAACGATAGCGTGGTCGAGCCGGACGAGGACTTCCAGCTGGGCACCATCACCGGCAGCGCCATCACCCTGGGTGCGCAGACCACCACCACCTACACCATCAATGACGATGATACCCTGCTGGTGGAGTTCGATCAGGCGACTGGCAGCGATGACGAAGCCAGCGGCGGCAACCTGCCGCAGCTCTTGGTCACCGGCGAGGTGCAGACCGGCCATACGGTGACCATCGACGTGGCCGTCACCGGCGGCAACGCGACCAGCGGCGCCGACTTCACCGCCCCGACCACGCTGACGGTGACCGCAGGCACCTACACCGCCCAGGCCTTCGCCATCCCCAGCCTGGCCATCATCGACGAGACCGACGGCGAATCGGACGAGACGATCGTGCTGGGCAACCTCACCGGCAGTGCCATCACGGTGGGGGACGCCGACAACGATAGCACCACGCAAAGCACCACCACCTACACCATCATCAACGACGATACCAATGTCACCGTTACCCGTTCGCCGGCGTCGGCGGCCGAGGCGGGCGGCCAGATCACTTACCGGTTCACCATCAATCAGCAGCAAGGCACGGACCTGGCCGTGAGCTTCACCTTCGGCGGCACGGCCACGTACAACGATGTCACCCCCGCGCTCGGCGACTACACCGTCAGCAGCACGGCGACCGGCTTCTCCTATTTGGCCGGCTCCGGCACCATCACCATTGCCGCCAACACCGACTTTGCCGAGTTCACCATCACGGCCGTCATCGACACCGTCGTCGAAGCCACCGAGACGGTCCTGATCGACGTGGAGGCCGGAGCCGGTTACGGAGTGGGCGATCCCGGCAGCGCGTCGGGGGACATCGCGGACGACGACACGTTGACCGTCGAGTTCAGCCAGGCGACCGGCAGCGATGACGAGGC
>VFMC01000153.1:0-1660 GCA_006515795.1 Acidimicrobiaceae bacterium
CCTCGCTGCCAGACCCTCTCCGCGAGGCGGTCACGCATGCGCTGTCCGACGCCATCGCGACGGTGTTCCTCGTTGCCGCGTTCGTGATGCTCGCCGCCGTCGCGACTTCGCTCACCCTGCGCGAGCTCACCCTGCGCGGGGGTTGGAGCGACCCCGCCGAGATCGGCATCAGTCGGCCGCCTCGACCGCCTCGGCCGCCTCGGCCGCCTCCACCGCGAGGTCGGCGAGCGTCGCTTTCGACATCTCGTCGAGGATCGATGCGATGAGCGGGGTCCAAGTGTCGTGGAGCGGACACGGGTTGCACGCGTCGCAGGTCTCGGTGACGAAGATGCAGCGCTCGAACAGGTCTTGGCCGTCGACCGCCTCGAGGACCTCGCGGACGGTGATCTCCCGCGGCGGACGCGCCAGCGCATAGCCGCGCTGGCGACCCCGGAACGAGGAGAGGATCCCATGACGGGTGAGCCGCTGAAAGATCTTGGAGAGGAAGGGAGCCGGGAGCTCGGCCTCCTCGGCCAGCAGCGCGAGTTGAACGACGGTGCCGGGCGGCTTGGACGCGAGGACCGACAGGCCGACAAGCGCGTAGCGACTCTCGCGGGAGAGCTTCATGTCGGCGACGCCACCGTCAGAGGTCCCTGCTGGTAAGAGCCCACCTGGCGACACCGAGCGGGACGACGGTCCAGAACGCCAGCGAGGCAACGAGCAAGCCGGCGGCACCGCCCGTGCCGAAGGTCTCGACCAGGTAGGCGCCGAAGGGGCCGAGCACGGTCCCGTCCGGGCTGGCACCCAGTAGGGCGAGCACCCGTCCCGCTTCGAGCGGATTGAACAGAACGGCCGAGAGAAGACCGACCGGCCCCATGCGCACGGCGGGTGCGATCGCGACGAGCGCGAGGTCCATCCCCAGGGCGAGCAGGAACCAGAGCGTGATCGCAGTCGAGATCGCTTGTAAGCGGCTGCCGGCGAAAGCCGACAGGGCGAGGCCGATCGCCACACAGGCAGTCGACACGCCGAGCGTCGACCCGACCAGTGCCACGAGCGGCAAGATGTCTGATCGGTTGGCCACGCCGGAGAGCACGACCACCGCCCCACCGAAGCCGACCATCACCGATATCGCCAGCGCACCGTACACACCGAGGAAAGAACCCATCACGATGGAGGTGCGCGAGATGGGTTGTACGGCGATCATCGAGAGGACGCCCTGCTCGCGGGCCGCCACGAGGGCGTTGCCGCCGAGCAGCAGACCCATGATCGCCGGTAGCAGGATCCCGAGGTTGATCAGCGCGGCCGACGCCGGCCCGACGCCGGCCAGGCCTAGCTCGCGCACCGAACGCATGCCGAGGAGCGAAACCGCGAGGCACAGGGCGGCGAACGCGACGGCGGTACCGAGCACCCAGCGGCTGCGGGCAGCGCCGCGGAACTCCCATGACGCAAGCGTCGCTGTCGCGTACGTCATGCGTTGACCTCCTGTCGATCGTCGACGATTCGTCCCTCTTTCAAGATGATGGTGCGATCGCCGATCTGGGCGAGGTCGGCCGGTGAGGGGCTGGCGATGAGGGCCGTCGTGCCCTGCTCGCGCAGGTCGCGCAACATCTCCCACACGGTAGCTCGACCGTCTGCGTCGAGGTTCGCGACGGGCTCGTCGAGCAGGAGCAGGCGCGGGCGG
>VFMC01000153.1:1801-10887 GCA_006515795.1 Acidimicrobiaceae bacterium
CCCGCACACCTCGATCGCGCCGGTGTGCCTGGCCAGGCCGGCGATGCAGCGCAGCAACGTCGACTTGCCG
The DNA here is from genome assembly GCA_006515795.1 of Acidimicrobiaceae bacterium. GTDB lineage: Bacteria > Actinomycetota > Acidimicrobiia > Acidimicrobiales > Ilumatobacteraceae > VFMC01. Next base: position 1,872 of record VFMC01000153.1, read on the forward strand.
CACCCGTTCGAACCGGCGAGGACCACGATCGACGCGCTGGGCACCGTGAAAGTGACGTCCACGAGCGCAGGGGCGAGCCGTCCGTACCGCTTGGTCACCTCTGTGGCACGCACGACGAGATCGTCAGGCATGACGCACCTCCGGGCGAGTCGATCGGGCCCGCCACAGCACCAGCAGAGCCAGCACGGCAACGGTGCCACCGGCGATCCCGAACCAGCGAGGGGCCGGCTCGGTGCTGCGGGTTCGACCGAGGGCGGGCGACTGCATCGCGATCAGCGGGTAGCGATCCAACACGACGGGGGCCTCGGGGGCCCACCGATCTTCGACGGCCTGGAGCAGCCTGAACGCCGGCCCGGAGGCGAGGGCGATCATCACCGGTGACCGGACGAGCGTCTGGGCGATCGAGCCACCCTGCACGAAGGCGACATCACCCAGGCCGTCACCGGCTGTGTCGTAGCCCCTGTAGGTGCTCCAGTAGTTGCCGAACCCGGCGTCGGTCCACTCGATGTTCGGGATCTCGCCGTCGGCGATCACCTGCATCGTGTTCTCGACGAAGCTGTTGCGGGTGAAACGACCACGCGACGCCTGCATGATCTCGACACCGACCTGGTTGAGTCCGATCGTGTTGGATCGCACCGTCGCGGGGCTCGATGCCGACGAGGTCGCGCCGCCGTTGTCGAGCTTGACACCCACTCGGTTGGCCACGATGACGTTCTCGATGATCGTGGCACCGGCTCCGTCCTTGATCACGATCCCGATCCCGGTCGAGACCGACCGGCTGTTGAGGATCGAGTTCCGGCGCAGGTCGAACGGCCCGCCGTACATGAGCACGGCGCCGGCCAGGTTGCCGTCGAAGTAGTTGTGGTCGGCGACGAGGTCGGTGGCGTACATCCCGTGGATCGCGTACCGGCTGTCGCGCACATCGTTGTCGCGCAGCGTCGCCGCGTCGGCGAACGACATGTAGATGCCGTCGCGGGTATTGCTGATGGTGTTGCCCTCGACCAGCGTTCCGACGCTGTTCCACAGAGTGATCGCGTCACCCCGCATCCTGGTGCTGCTCGACTCGTGGTTCATCGGGGCGAGACCGGTCGCGTCGGCAGCTCCACCGGTCGCGTGCATCTCGCCCTCGACGCCGCCGCTTTCGAAGCTCGCGATCTGGTTACCGATCAGGCTGACGTCGCGTACACCCATCACCTGGATTCCCATGTAGCTGTCGGCGACTTCCACGCCTTCGACCGTGACGCCGTCGGCGGCGACGAGCAGCCCGGCTGGGGTCTCCAGCGGGCCAGGTCCGCTGCCCACCAGGCGCAACCCGCTCAGGGTCGTGCCGGCCGCTTCGGGCGTGACGGTGAGCACCGTGCCTCGGCCGCCGCCGTCGAGGACCGGCATGCCATCACCGCGCAACGTAAGTGGGACACGGATGACGAAGTTGCCCCGGTACTCCCCCGCCGCGACCACCAGGGTCTCACCGGCATGGGCGGCGGCGAGCCGAGCGGTCAGCTCGACTCCCGACTGGGTCGCTGCCTCGGCCGCAACCTGGTCGGTGTGGTTCGTGTGGTCGATGTCGGAGCCACCGTTGTCGGCTCCTCCGGGTGAGAGCGTGACCGGGATCAGGACAAGGGTCAGCGACAGCGCTGCCCTCGCGGAGCTCGATCTCGCGGCAACGGTGAACCGTGGAAAGTACCGCTTCACGACCATCGAGCCGAATGTCGCCAGCATCGCCGCAGCGACGATCAGCAACAGCGCCGCACCCGGCTTGGCGACCACGTCGAACTGATAGATCTTGCTCGGACCGAGCACACGCGGCGTGAACGGATCGGGGTGGAACGCGGCGGCCGGGTCCAGGTCGTGACCGTAGGTGTAGAGGTGGTACTGGGTCATCACCAGCACGCCGACGGGCAGTCCCCAGGCGAACACCAGGGCGCCACGCCGCAGCCATCGCCGCGTCGTCACCGCGGCGAAGTAGACCGCCGCCGCGGCCAGCACCGCCGACGGCAGCCAGAGGATCATCTCGGGGGCGATGCGACCGACGGTGTTCTCGCCCAGGCCGAGCTCGGCCGAACCGCACGGCACCCGCGGCTCACCAAGGCGGCGCATGCCGATGTAGTGGTTCAGATCGTTGATCTCGCAAACGTCACCGACCAAACGGTCGCCGTACGCGGTGAGCCGCAGCGCACCGTCACCGTGGTACTGCGGTGCCTCGAGTCGAGCGCTCCACAGCGGAAGCGGGATCGCCACGAGGCAGAGCAGCGCGGCGACACCGCCCATCGCCCGCCGAACGGCCAATCGCACCCCGCGAACCGGAACCCGCCGGGAAGCGGGCTCCGGAACGCGGTCGGTGCCATCGGTGCCATCAGCGCGGTCGGCCATCACGTCGCTCGCTGTCATCCGATGGTGAGCGTGCCCACCATGCCGGACGCCTCGTGACCGGGGACCGAGCAGGTGAACTTGTAGGTGCCGGGCGCCAATGTGTACGTACCGGATGCCTTCGCGCCGGGAGCGGCGGCGATCTTGGCCGATTCCTGCCCCTCGATCGTGAAGTCGTGCTCCATCAGACCGGCGTTGGCGAACTCGACGGTGAACGCCGAGCCGGCGCTTGCGGTCAGGTTCACCTGATCGAACGCGAACTCCTTGCCGCTCAGGTTGATCGTGACGCCGGCGGCGGCGGGTTCGCCGTCGCCGATCGCGGCAACCTCTACGCCGTCGACATCGGCAGCTTCGTCACCACCGCCCCCGCACGCCGCTAGGACCGCCGCGGCTGACACGGCGAGAGCGACCGCGCCGAACCGGTGAAGTGTCTTGTACATGTTTCCTCCGTCTTTCTCGTCGGCCCGGTGCGAGCCGAATCGTCATGGCTTGACCAGGAACCAGCCCTGCATCTCGAGGTGCAGCGCCGAGCAGAACTCGGAGCAGTACATCGCGAACGATCCGGCCCGGTTCGCCTCCATCTCGATGTTCACGACCTCACCCGGATCAAGGCTGGTCTCGATGTTGTACCCGGGGATCGCAAACCCGTGAGTGGCATCGGGCGTCGTCTCGATGTTGGTGATGTGGAACCGCACGAGGTCGCCGAGGTTCACCTCGACGATGTCTGGCGTCGTGTGGCTGCGCATCGCTGTCATGTACACGTCGACTTCCTTGCCGCTGCGCTCGATCGCCTCCTTGCCAGGATCCGTTGCGAACGGCGACTTCGACATCGTCAGCGGGTCGGTGCCGGGCTCGTAGACCCTGATCGTGTGGACGAGCTTGTCGGCCCTGATCATCTGCGTGTAGTGCGGCTCACCCATGCCGATCGGCATGTCGGCGAGAATCGTCATCGAGGCGCTCTCGAGGTCGATCAGCTGGAAGTTCTGCGGGTGCAGGGTGCCCAGCGGGGGGAACCGGTCGATCGACCACTTGTTGAGGGCGATGAGGTACTTGCCGTCCGGGTTCACCGTGTCGCCCTCAGCGGCGCAGAGGTGGCCGATGTTGTAGTTCACCGGGAGGTGATCGACCTTCTTCCACGCATCGGCCTCAGCCACACCGGCCTTCGTACCGAGGGTCCACTTGGCGACGGCGCTGTCGACGAAGAGCGACGTGTAGACGTTGCCCTTGTCGTCGAACTGCGAGTGCAGCGGGCCGTTGCCGAGCTCGACCTGAGCCTCGAGGCACGACGCCATCTTCAGGATCGGGACGCCGAAGTCGTCGGTGCCGTCGTAGTCCTTGGCCGCGATCGCGGCCTTCAGCTTCTCGGCCGAGAACACGCTGGCGTGCGGGTCGAGCTTGCCGGAGACGACGATGTAGTCACCCGACGGGCTCACATCGACACCGTGCGGGTTGCGCGGCTCCGGGACGATGTGCAGCACCCCTTCCTTGATGGCCACGTCGAGACGGATCATCTTCATCCCGTTCATGTCCTCGGTGCCACCGTTGCTGACGATCTCGGCTGCCTTCTTCCAGTCGATGACGTGCATGAAGTCGAAATCGTTGGCGATCGAGGTCGACTCGAGCCCCTGCTTTGGGTCGTCGAGGGTGCCGCCGGTGGCCATCTCGGTGTTGTAGGAGTTGATGAAGCCGAACCCGTCGCTCGTCAACTTGCCGGCGAGGCGCCGCGGTAGTACTTGCTGTAGTCCGAGAGGGGCGCGTAGCCACCGGGTGCCAGGTACGGGGATGGTGTCATCGACGAGATGTGCACGTAGTCGCTGTTGGGGGTGACGAAGCACCCGCCGTGCGAAGAGCCGAGGTTCGGCAGATCGATGATCTGCTTCGTCTTGAAGTCGGTCAGGTCGATCATCGCGATGCGCCCGTTGGCGCGGTCGTTGATGTAGAGCCAACGGCCGTCGTAGTCACCATTGGTCTCCGACAGGGCAGGGTGGTGCGTGTCGCCCCAGCCGAGCATGTTGCTCTTGGCCGGATCGGAGCCCTCGTTCAACACGAGCTCGCTCTGGTCGCTGCCGAAGCCGTAGCCCTGCCACGCGTCGCGGGTGAACACCGGGATGACCTTGAGCAGCCGCATCGAGGGCGCGCCGATGACGAAGACCTGCCCGGAGTGCCCTCCGGAGGCGAAGATGAAGTACGGGTCGAACTCACCCGGCGGAACGAACGTCTTCAGCGCCCCATCTGCCCAGTTGCCCTCGTACCCGCGTTCGCCGACGATGCTGTCGTAGTTGCTGCTGGTGCCGCTGCTGGTACCGATTCGGGATCCAACCGCGCCGACCACCACGCCGCCGGCGAGCATGCCCAGGGCGGCACGGCGCGAGACCGTCTTGCTGGCCCGCTTCGCCTCTGCCTGCTCGGCCTCTGCCTGCTCGGCCTCTGGTTGTTCGGCCTCTGTCTGCTCGGCCGCTGGTTGCTCGGAGTCGCTCATCGAATGCTCCCTCTCTGTCTGTTCTGGCGTGATCGGAGTCAATGGACCCATTGACTCCATTACGATCACAATAGAGAAGGCGCATCCTCGCCGGCATCGGACCTGAGTCGGGAATGGGCGGGACCTAGGACCCTTGCGTCCAGCATCTGACCACAACGGGCCCAACGACCCTTGCCCCCTACCGACCAGTAGGTAGGCTGACCGCGTGGCCCCCGCAGCGACGCTCGAACGCCCGTTGGTGATCCAAGGAGGCATGGGCGTCGCCGTGTCGGACTGGCGACTTGCCAACGCCGTCGCCCGCATCGGGCAGCTCGGCGTGGTGTCGGGCACCGCACTCGACGTCGTGCACGCCCGAAGACTCGGCGACGGCGACGTGGGCGGCCATCTGCGAAGGGCGTATGCCGAGTTCCCCGTCAGCGGGGTGGCGGAACGGGTGCTCGACAGGTGGTTCATCGATCGCGGCCGCCGCCCCGACGAACGTCGTCGCATGGTCCCCCGCCGCCGCGTGATCTCGTGCCGGGCGCTCGAGGAGCTGACCGTCATCGCCAACTTCGCGGAGGTGTGGCTTGCCAAGCAAGGGCACGACGGACTCGTCGGGATCAACTACTTGGAGAAGGTCCAGCTCCCGATCCCGTCCGCTGCCTACGGTGCCCTGCTCGCCGGCGTCGACTACGTCTTGATGGGTGCCGGCATCCCGGCGGCGCTGCCCCAACTGCTCACTGCGCTCGCCCGTGGAGAGTCGGTCTCCTATCGCGTGAGCGTCGACGGGGGGAGCCCCGACGAACCCGTGTCGGTTCGATTCGACCCTGCCGGCTTCACCGGCGGCGCCGCGCCATCGTTGCGTCGCCCCGAGTTCCTCGCGATCGTCTCCTCCAACACGCTCGCAACCTTCCTCGCCAAGGACCCGCTGACGCGACCGGACGGGTTCGTCATCGAAACGCACCACGCCGGCGGCCACAACGCACCTCCGCGCGGTCGCCGGCAGCTCGACGAGACCGGCCAGCCGGTGTACGGGCCCCGCGACGCGATCGATCTCGCCCAGTTCGCCGAGGTCGGACTCCCCTTCTGGCTGGCCGGAGGCTACGGCCGGCGTGACGGCCTGCGCGACGCTCTCGCCGCTGGCGCGGCGGGCGTCCAGGTGGGGACTGCGTTCGCCTTGTGCGAGGAGTCGGCCCTGCTTCCGGACCTGAAGATCGCCGTCGTGCGAGCCGCCCGAGAACGCACCTTGGGCATCTTCACCGATCCGAACGCCTCTCCGAGCGGCTATCCGTTCAAGGTCGCGGCCATCGCCGGCACCTTGTCGGAGCACGATGTCTACCGGCGACGACCACGCATCTGCGATCTCGGGTTCCTGCGCACCGCATACAAGAAGGACGACGGGTCGATCGGCTACCGGTGCCCGAGCGAACCGGTCGACGCGTACATCCGCAGCGGAGGCACGGCGCAGGATGCAGAGGACCGCAAGTGCCTGTGCAACGCCTTGCTCGCAGATGTCGGCCTTGGCCAGGTGAGGGCGCGCCGGGTGGAGCCCGCCCTGGTCACCATCGGCGATGACGCCATCGATGTCGTCGAGGCGTTCGCCGGCTCCACGGGGCGCTGGAGCGCCGCCGACGTCGTTACCGCGCTGCTCGAAGGCGTTCGCCTCGACGAGAGCTGCCGGCCTCCGGTGCCCACCTGATCATCCGTCGGCGACGAGTTGCCCGTAGGAGTGCTCGATCGCGCTGACGATGATGTCGCGAACCGACGCGACGTTGGCGCTCATCACGGCGAACACCTCGTTCATGGTGACCGGCGCGTGGCCGTCGACTCCTGCGTCGTAGTCCGTTACCAACGCCAGGCCGGCGTACCTCACCCCTAGCTCTGCAGCGAGCACCGACTCGGGATAGCCCGTCATGTTGACCACGTGCCAGCCGTTCGACCGGAACCAAGCGCTCTCGGCCCTGGTGGAGAAGCGAGGACCGTTGATGACCACCATCGTGCCACCGGCGACGACATCGGCGCCGGTTCGCCGGCCGGCGGCAACGAGCGCCGCCCGCATGCCTTCGTCGTACGGGTCGGCGAAGCTCTGGTGATGCACCGGCCCGGCAGCGGCAGGTTCGGTCGCGGGTGCGCCGACGTCGTGGAAGGTGTCGGGCCTACCCCACGTCCGATCGACGAGTTGATCGATGACGACGATGTTGCCGGGGTGGATGTCGGGCTGGAGCGAACCGACCGAACACGGCGCGATCAGCGAGCGGACACCGAGCGCGTGCATCGCCCAGACGTTCGCCCGGTACGGCACTCTGTGCGCGGCAAAGCCGTGCTCGCGACCATGGCGCGGCATGAACGCGACCCGATGGTCGCCGACGAACCCGACCGCCACCGGGCCGGCGGGCGCGCCGTACGGCGTGGTGATGTGGATGTCCTCGGCGCCGTCGAGGAACTCGTAGAAGCCGGAACCACCGAACACCCCGAGCGCAACCGTCTGATCGATGCTCATCGCGCCAGTCTCGCCGACTCGGCACCGTCGTCACTGTGCGCAACCGGAGATCGCTCGAGGCGCGCCCACAGAGCGAACGACGCTCCGACGAGCACCCAGCCGAGGATGAGATCGACAACGTAGTGCTCCCCGAGGTAGACGAGCGAGACACTCATCGTCAACGGGTAGACGAGCATCAGCACACGAAGGCGACGGCTGCGCACGCGCTGGAAGAAGAAGACCACGAGGAACAGTGCGAACGCGGCGTGCAGCGACGGCAGCGCGGCCGTTTGGTTCGCCCAGTCCCGGCCTGTCTCCCATGCGTGGACGAACGTGTCGAGCCCGAGCCAGTCCCATCCCCTGCCGGCCGGACGCGCCACCGGAGGTAGCGCATCGAGAGCGATCTGGCTGTTGCCGCCACCCGCCATCCACGGGGGTGCCGTCGGGGCGAGGACGAACACGACGCAGGCGAACCCGAGCACGGTCGCGAAGCGACGCATGAACCTCACCCACTGCGATCGGTTCGTGATCCACAACGCGACGATGACCGCGATCGGCGCGACGAAGTGCGAGTAGTACGCCATGTCCGCCACCACGTCGTACCAGCGAAGATGATCCTCCGAGTAGAAGCGGTCCTGCATCCACACGACGGGGTCGGCGCCGAAGAACAGGAGGCGGTCGAGGTTGCGGATGCTCTCCACCTGCAGCGGCATTCCGAGCCGATCGGCACCACCTCTGGTTTCGTCGTAGGCGAGCCACATCAGCGAGTACAGAGCCAGGTCGAGGCTCATCGTTGCCCACGACCGCCAAGGCCGGCCGAGATGCACCAGCGTGAGCAGCAAGGCAACCGAGATGACCACGGATATGCGATCGATGATGATGCCGAAGTTGGCGAACCACACCACGTAGAAGACCGCGTAGGCGGCGAGCAGACCACGCCTCAGCCAGTGGAGGCGAACGCGTATTTGCCACCTCGTGACGACCATCGGGGCCTTCGTCACATCGCCCGGAACAGCTGGCGATGAGAGTGGCACGGTCACGGTTGGCGACGGTATCCCTCGGTCGATCCCGCTTGGATCGCGATCCTCGAAACAATCACGAAACTCGCCCAGCATCGCGATCGGGCCTGCCATGCTGGCACGATGCAGACCACGCTCACATCGATCACCCGCCGTGCCTCGGCGATCGACGAACGGGCCCGAGGGGCAGTGCTCGGCGCTGCTCGCGTCGGCCTCGGTCTGCTGTGGCTCGCCAACCTCCACTGGAAGGTGCCGCCGCGCTTCGGCGAGGACAGCGGCGGTGGGTTGTACAAGTACTCGGCATCGGTGTCGCGGCACTCGCCGTTCGCTCCGTTCACGTGGTTGACCGAGCAGGTCGTCCTGCCGAACTTCCAGCTATTCGGATGGCTGACGCTCGTGATCGAGACGCTGCTCGCGGCGCTGCTGCTCATCGGGTATCGCACCAAGGTCGTCGCGCTCGTCGGCGCGGTGATGACCGTGCCGATCATGCTGTCGGTGCTGTACTACGACCGCGGTGACGAGTGGTCGTGGTCGTACCTGCTGATGATCATCGGCCACCTGTTCGCGTACGCCTCCGACGCCGGATCGCACTTCGGCCTCGACGGCGTGCTCCGCGGCGACGCCGCTAGGGCGCGGCGTGCCTCCACGGTTGTGGGCGCGATCGCGATCGGCATCGGCGCCACCGGCTTGTTC
>VFMC01000153.1:10896-12118 GCA_006515795.1 Acidimicrobiaceae bacterium
CGTGGCCCGCTCGGTGTCGTTCGCCGGCGAACGCGTCGCGCTCCTCGGCAGCGACGCCGGGTTCGTGAACGACGAAGGCCTGCTCGTGCGACGGTGGGAGCTGAAGTTCGTGTGGTTCAACCCGCTGTGGGCGATGCTCACGATCGTGCTCGGCGCGCTTGTCGTCGTGGGCGTCCGGCAGCGTTGGGCGTCTCGCGTCGCAGCAGCCGGGTTCGCCGTGTTGGCGCTCGTCGTGTTGCTCGTGCAGCACGTCGACTACGTCCGCGACGACGGTTCGGTGCAGGTGGTCTCGACAGCGTCGAACGTCGCGATGTGGGTCGGGCTCGCGCTGGCGGTGGGGCTGCTCGACCGTTCGATGCGGCGCGGCGCCGACATCGTCGAGCCGGGGTGATGGGAGGGTTCCGATCGGCGCTCAGGTCGGCCTGGACGTGGGCGATCGTCCTGGTCGCAGTGAGCGCGTGGTGGGGCACCAGGCTGCAACGCGAGCACCCCGAGGTGTTCCTCGGCGCCGCACCGTTGGTCGGCCGCGATCCGACGGACGGGTGGCAGTGGCGCTTCGGTTGGGGTCTCGTCGGCGCCGCCGCAGTCGGTGGCACCGTGATCCTCGGCACGGCCAGGTCGTGGTGGTGGCGCGTGCGGCTGCGGTGGCTCGTTCCTGCCACGGGAGCTGCGGCGGGGCTGTTCGCCACACTGCTGGCACTCACCGACGGCACCGATGGCTTGCTCCATGGCGCGACCGACCGCACCGAGTACATGGTCAACCTCGACATCGCCCCGCCCGCCGGGCAGTTCCTCCGGCACTTCGTGGCCGACATCGATCAGTACTCGGTGCACGTTCGCGGCCACCCGCCCGGATTCGTGCTCGTGCTCAAAGCGCTCGACAACGCCGGCCTCGACGGCGCATGGCCGGTGGTGGCGCTGTCGATCATCGGCACCGTCGCACTACCGATCGCCGTACTGGTTGCGGTGTGGGCGGTCGCCGGCCACGAATGGGCGCGGCGCAGTGCGCCACTGCTGATCGTGGCGCCGTACGCGTTGTGGATGGTCACCTCAGCCGACGCCGTGTACACCGCCGTCGGGGCATCGGGGGTCGCGTTGTTCGCCATCGGGTTGCGGACCCGTTCGTGGCGGGCGTGCGGCTGGGGGTCGGTCAGCGGCACCATGCTCGGCTCGCTGCTGTTCCTCACCTACGGCGGGGCGATGTTCGTGCTGGTGCCGGCCG
>VFMC01000154.1:0-5084 GCA_006515795.1 Acidimicrobiaceae bacterium
TGCGCCTCGGTCAACCCGTCGGCCAACGCGATGGCGATGCCTGGGTTTCCGTCGGCGGCCTCGGCACATCGGGCCGCGGCGACATGGCCCAACCCGCGAGCGACGAGCATCGTGCTGATCGACGGAGCCATCATCGGATCGAGCCGCACCGTGGCGGTCGATGTAGCCGATCGGTCGTGCGTCGACGTACTGATGCAGGCAATCGAATCCGCTTCGGCCCGGCGCATCGTGAAGGCGAGCACCTCCGTCGACGCCGCGTCGAAGAGGTGGATGTCGTCGAGCAGCAGGCACAGCGGACGCTCGCCGGCGACCGCACACAGCAGCTGGAGAGCAGCGATCTTCACCTCGAATGCGTCGACGTGCCGGTGATCGAATGAGACGACCTGACGCAGCACCGTCCAGGCCGGGTCGTCGAGCCGATCGCGGAACGGCGCCAACAACGCTGACAGGGCGGCAAACGGGAGCTCTCCGTCCTCCGCGCTGCCTCGAGCGCGGCTGACAGTCATGTCGTGCTCGGTCGCGTACCTTGCGGCCTGGTCGAGCCACCACGTCTTGCCGCAACCGCGAGGACCGTGGAGGTGGATGGCGGACGCGCGCCCGCCGGTCGCCGCATCGATCGTGGCTGTGAGCCGATCGTGCACGATGGTCATCGCCGTCGGCCTCGGCGCGTGGGACCTAGATCGATTCGGAGCGAAGAACCCAACCGGTGCACGCCTTTCTGGACCTCCCGAACAGTAGCCCGGCCGGCCAACATGCGGCGATGGCGTCAACCAGCATCGCCGGGAGGCTGGTTTGCACTCGCCGCAGTGCGTTGCAGGCAGGCGTTCACCTCGTCGTCGGTCGTTGGCGAGAAATCCGCATAGAAGCGTCCGACGGCACCGAATCGATCGGGCGCCTCGAGGCACACGAACCGGTCGACCTCACCTGGTTCGGGGGCCCATCCCAGCGGAGCGACCGGCACAGCGAGGATCACTGCGGTCGCGCCCTGCGCCCGAGCGACTCGGCACGCGGCGCGGGCAGTGGAACCGGTGGCGACGCCGTCGTCGATCACGAGCGCGGTGCGGCCTGTGAGATCGAGGCGATGGTCGTGACCACGGAAGCGGAGCACCCGCCGGCGCAACTCGTCGCGCTCGCGCCGCTGCACCTCACGGAAGGCGCGGTCGGAGACGCGGACGGAGCGCCCGATCTCGTCGCTCACGATCGTCACATCACCTTCACCGATGGCCCCCATGGCCAGCTCTGGTTGCCATGGCACGCCGAGCTTGCGCACGACTATCACATCGAGCGGCAGGTCGAGCGCAATTGCGACCTCAGCGGCAACCGGAACGCCTCCCCTCGGCAACCCGAGCACCACCGTGTCGGTGCCACGCAGGTCGGCGAGCCGGGTGGCGAGACGACGACCTGCGTCGACGCGATCGGCGAAGACCACGTTGCACCTCCTTCACTTCTTTCCGCGTACATCTTGACCGCGAACCAAGCCGAGCCGAGCGCGACGAGAGGAGGTGATCCCGAACGATCGGGCCACCTCCTCTTCGCACGGCGTCAGCCTCTTCGCACACTCAGCCGCGGGCGATGGCAACCTTGCGCGCTGCGGCCTTCTCATCGCTCGTGGGAACACGAACTTCGAGAATGCCGTCGCGGTAGGTCGCGGTCACATCGGCTTCAGTGGCTCCGGCCGGAAGGGCTAGCACTCGGGTGAACTCGCCGTAGCGGAACTCGCTGCGGTAGTGCTCCTTGTCCTTGCCTTCCTGCATGGCCTCCTGCGTTCGCTCGGCGTGGATGCGAAGCATGCCGTCGGCGACGGTGACTTCGACATCCTTGTCGGGGTCGATGCCCGGGAGCTCAGCACGGACGACGATCAGGTCGCCCTCCTTGAACTCCTCGACCTTGATGGTCTCGGAGTCGAGGAACTGCTGCCACGACTCGGGGAACCCCAGCCGACCGAACCAGCTCGGCCACTGCTCCACCGTTGGGGTGAGCATCTTGTTCTTGATCATGGCCACCTCCTTGTTGGTCGATTCCATGGTGCGCCGCGCGCCGGCGTCTCAACAGGGTCCATCGGCCCTATGCAAAGACGATCCGATGTGATCGTGGTCGCTCGGCCGAACCCGGCAGCCGCATCTCCAGGGGTTGTCGGCAAAGATGTCGCGATGACGTCCACCGCCCCGCTTGCCGCCACCTACACCGAAGCGCGATTGGCCTTCCTGGCCGCCGCCGAACGCGCCGGCGCCACCCTTGCTTCGTACCCCCATCCGGGCAGGGGGCCCGATGCCGAGGAGCTGGCTGTCGACGTGGCCGAGTTGGGCCCGGCCGATGCCGACACCGTTGTGATGGTCGTATCGGCCACACACGGCGTGGAGGGCTTCTGCGGCTCGGCGCTGCAGCGGCACTGGCTCCAGACCCACGCCGCCGACCGCCCGCGGCAGACGCGCTTGGCCATGGTCCACGCCCTCAACCCGTACGGCTTCGCGTGGGTGCGCCGGGTCAACGAGGACAACGTCGATCTCAACCGCAACTTCATCGACTGGCATCAACCACCGCCGGCGAGCGTCGACTACGACCGGTTGGCCGACATCCTCGTCCCCACCGAGTGGACCGAAGAGTCGCGGGCGCGCACCACCGACGAGTTGCTCGGCGTCATCGCCGAGTGGGGCTTCGAGCGGGTCCAGAAGGGAGTCAGCGGTGGCCAGTACTCGCATCCCAGTGGCATCTTCTACGGTGGCAGCGAGCCGGTTTGGTCGCACCGCTGGCTGCGCGGCTGGACCAGCGCCGCGCTGCGCCGGGCCAAGCGGGTCGTGATCATCGACCTCCACACCGGCCTCGGTCCTTGGGGCCATGGCGAGCTCATCTCCAGCGCATCGGCGACCAGCCCAGGGTTCGCCCGCGCCGCGGTGATGTGGTCGGGGGTGAGATCGATGACCGACGGAGACAGCGTCTCGTCCCAACTAGCCGGCGACTGGCTGGCGATCGCCGACGACCTCGCGCCGCAGGCCGAGGTGACCGCGATCGCCCTCGAGTACGGCACGGTCGACGCGATCAGCGTGGTCGAATCGCTTCGTGCCGATGCGCACTTGCACGCCTTCGGCGACCCCACCGGTGCCGGCGCCCCGGCCGTGCGGGCCATGGTGCGCGCTGCGTTCGCCGATGACGATCCTGCGTGGATCGAAACCGCCTGGCCGCAGTTCCTGGTCGTGATCGACGCCGCCCTCCGCGCCTGACGACTCCGGCCAGGCAGCCGACCTCGCCGGCCGCCGGCGCTCAGTGGACCGAACGAAGCACTGCCTCGACCCGCGCATCTGGCGTTGGCCGGGCACCCAGATGTTCGATCACCCACGCCGAGATCGACGTGGCGAACCTGGCTGCGGCAACGGCGTCGCCGTGCTGCAAGTAGTGAGCGAGGAAGCCGCCGGCGAACGAATCGCCCGCTCCGGTGGCGTCGACGAGGTTGTTGGTCGCCGGAGGGATCGGCGTGCCTACCCCCCCGTGGTGCACGAACGCACCGTCGGCGTCGAGCTTCAGCATCACCAGTGCACCCGGGTACAGCTCGGTCAGCCGCAGAGCTATGTCGGCCGGCTCCTCCAAACCGGTCAGCACCTCTCCCTCCTCGTAGTTCGGCAGCAGGATGTCGACGCCGAGATCAGCGGTGCAGGCGAGGAAGTGATCCACTCCCATCTCGTGGATCATCTGGAAGGACCCGGTGTCGAACGACAACGTCGCTCCGGAATCCTGGGCGAGGTGGGCTGCGGCGCGCGCCGCCGATCGAGGTGGATCGACGAAGAACGACCAGGCCGTGAGATGCAGGTGGCGGGCGCCACGGATCACGTCTTTCGGGAGCTCGGATGGGAGGAGGTAGAAGTCGGCGCCATGGCCCGACACCATCGAGCGCTCGCCGGTGTGGTCGACGAAGACGGCGACCGAGCCGGTGAGATGGGCATCGGTCTCCACCAGATGGGCGATGACGCCCTCACGAGCGAGGTCTTCCTGGGCCAGTTGGCCGAACCGGTCGCGACCGATCTTGCCGATGAAGTGCGATTCGTAGCCGCATCGGGTGGCCCACACCGCGACGTTGGCCGCGCTCCCCCCTGGCGTGAGCATGACCTCGCCGAACGTGTCGCCGCCGCGCAGCAGCTCGGTGTTGGTGCGGATGAGCACATCCCATGCGAAGTCGCCGAGGACACACAGCGGAGCTGCCACGGCGGCTGATCGTACCGTCGTCGGGAACCGGAGCATGAGGACGAGCCCGGTGAGGCGGTACTGTGCACCGAGGTGCGCCGAGGTTCGCCGGTGAGCGAAGTCGGTTCAGTCCAACTCGAAGGGATCATCCATGAACTCGAACATGAAGTGGATCGTGGCGAACGTCGTTCTGCTGATCGCCTTCGGCATCGTTGCCCAAGCGACCGGCAACACCGTGTGGTGGACCGCTTTCGGCATCTCGGTTGCAGTGCTGGGTTTCTTCTGGTGGGTGGTGAAGCCGGCCATGGCCCGTCGCGACGACAGCTGAAGGTGCGCTACTGCTTGCCCATCTCGGATCGGTGCTCGGCGGCGCGGTCGGGGCCGGGGTCTGCGCCGAGCAGGCGCACCTCGATCCGGTGCAGGGTTCCGGTGAACCGGAACGGTGCCTCGTAGCTGGTCGCCACCGGCGCCCCGTTGTCGCAGCCCACGTTCATGCCGCCGAAGGGCATCCACCCACGGATGATGCGCGGGATGTCGACGGTTCCGGCGACGACACCGTCGACCGCCAGCTCGCCTCGGCCCGATACGCGGTCGAGTTTCGTGAGGGTCCAGGCGATCGTGTGATCGCCGGGCGTCAGCGGCGCTGCGCCGCGGATCTCGTGGCGTTCCAGCGGGAAGTGGTAGTGGAAACACGGCCGGCCGTGCTGGACGAACATCGCGTAGCCACCCCACCGGTCGCCATCGGTGATCAGCGCGCCTTGGCACCCCTCGTCGGGAACTGTGATGTGCGCTGTGATGGTGTGGCTGGTGTTCTGCAAGTGCGGGGCGGCATCTGACGGGACCCGCTCGAGGCCGGGCCAGAGCGTCCACTCCGTGCGCACCGGGCGCCGTTTGCGGGTGCCACCACCGGC
>VFMC01000154.1:5097-11151 GCA_006515795.1 Acidimicrobiaceae bacterium
CGTTGAACTTGGCTGCCTCTTCCCACCAACGGTCAACGAGAGCGCGCACCGCGTCGGGATGCGCGTCGGCAAGGTCGACGGTTTCGGAGAAGTCGTGGTCGAGGTGGTACAGCTCCCACCGGTCGTCGTCGATCAGCGTTCGTGCGTCGTGCAGTGTGACGGCCTTCCATCCGTCGGCGACGATGCCACGGTGTCCGAGCATCTCGAAGTGCTGCACCGCCTTGCGGGTCGGCGCGTCGGGGTCGGTGAACGTGTATGTAATCGGCGTACCGTGCAGTGGCATCTGGGCGATGCCGTTCACGGTGGTGGGAAGCTCCGCGCCGATCACGTCGAGGACGGTCGGGGTGAGGTCGCTGACGTGGTGGAACTGGTGCCGCATCGTGCCGGCCGCCTCGGTCGGTAGACCCGCCGGCCAGTGGATCACCAGCGGATCGCGCACGCCGCCACCGTGGGTGTTCTGCTTGTAGAACTTACAGGGCGTGTTGCCCGCCATCGCCCAGCCCAGCGGGTAGTTGTTGAACCACTGGGTCTCGCCGATCTCGTCGATCAGATCGAGCGACTGGTCGAGCGTCATCGGCGCTCGCTCGAAGTAGCGGCCCTGATGCAACGTCCCGGCATGGCTGCCCTCCTGGGACGCGCCGTTGTCGCTCATCACGATGAAGATCGTGTTGGTCAGTGCGCCGATTCGATCGAGCGTGCCCACCAGTCGACCGATCTCGCGGTCGGTGTGGGTGACCATCGCTGCGAACGCGGCCTGGAACCGCACGAACAGCCGCTGCTCGGGCGCCGAGAGATCGGCCCACACCGGCACACCCGGGTTGCGCGGCGGAAGTTCGGTGGCCTGCGGAACCAGCTTCTCGAACACGGGAACGTAGGCGTCGATCAGCTCCTTGGGTACGTGGTGTGGCGAGTGCCCGGCGCCGAACGCGAGGTACAGGAAAAACGGCTTGTCGGGCGCCACCGACTTCTGGTCGCTGACGAGCCGGACCGCGTGGTCCATCAGGTCGGTGGTGAGGTGGTAGCCGGGTGTCGCCGGAGTGGGTACGTGGTGGTTGTCCGCGGTGAGGAACGGCTCCCAGTGGTTCATCGCGCCGTCCATGAACCCGTAGAACCGGTCGAAGCCGCGTTGCGTCGGCCACTGGTAGAACGGGCCTGCGGGTCCGGTGTGATGCATCGGCGTCAGGTGCCACTTGCCGACGGCGAAGTTGCTCCAACCCCGGCCACGCAGGATCTCCGGCAACAGCGCCGCGTCGCGTGAGATGGCACCGCGGTAGCCGTCGAACCCGAGGTCGTAGTTCGCCAGCGTGCCCATGCCGACGGCGTGGTGGTTACGACCGGTGAGCAACGACGCCCTGGTGGGAGAGCACAACGACGTGGTGTGGAAGTTGGTGTAGCGCAATCCGCCTGCCGCGAGGCGGTCGATGTTCGGCGTTTCGATCTCCGACCCGTAGCAACCGAAATCGGAGTAGCCGACATCGTCGAGGACGCAGTACACGACGTTCGGGGTGCCCGGTGCGGCCTCCGGCTCGGCAGGCCAGGAGGGATCGGACTCGACCATCGTGCGCCCCAGACGGCGCGCCGTGCCATCGCTCATTGATCTCCCCCAACGGTCGTTCGTCGCGACGGTAGTCCCCGACGGGAGGCCCGACCGAGTGCAGCCCGCCCAACCAACTGCGCTTGTTCGCTAACGCACCGCCCGCCGTGCATTTGTGCACAAACGCGGGGAAGAGGGGGGATGTCCCCGATGCCGCGGAACTTCTCGAGTCTTACGGTCATCTCATCGACCAGGTGGCACGAGACGAGGAAGGGGGGCCGCCATGGAAGCCAAGATCGACACCAACTCGACGCCGAGTGGAAGGGGCCCCACCCTGCCGGCCGGACGGCGTGTGCACCTGCCCGGACGGGGCGACACCTTCGTCCGCGAGCTGCCCGGCCCGGCTGGTGCGCCGACGGTGCTGCTCCTCCACGGTTGGACGGCGACTGCCGACCTGAACTGGCAGCGGAGCTTTGCAGCCCTCGGGTGTCACTTCCGGGTGGTCGCCGTCGACCACCGCGGCCATGGCCGGGGGTTGCGTTGCGACGGTTCGTTCTCGCTCGCAGCATGCGCCGACGACGTCGCCGAGCTGATCCGCACGCTGCGGCTCGAGCGAGTGATCGTTGCCGGGTACTCGATGGGCGGGCCGATCGCCCAGCTCACCTGGCACCGCCATCGTCATCTCGTGGCCGGCCTCGTGCTGTGCGCCACGTCGCAGGTGTTCAACGACACTTCGCGCGATCAGGTGATGTTCTCGATGCTCGACCGTCTGTCGCAGATGGCCGGGCACCGCAGCATGCGCGGCGTGGTCCGCAAGGTGCTCCAGGGGCTGGCCGCAGCGAAGGCCCGTACCCGGCTGCCGGGCGCCTGGGCGCTGGAGCAGATCGCCCGTCACGATTGGCTCGCAGTGCTCGAGGCCGGTCGCGAACTGGGGCGGTTCGACTCACGCTCGTGGCTCGGGGCTGTCGACGTGCCCGCCGCCGTGGTGGCCACGCTCGACGACGAGGTGGTTCCGGTCGACCGGCAGGTGGCGATGGCGACAGCGATCGAGGGTGCCAGCCTGCACCCGATCCATGCCGGCCATGCTGCTTGCTACGACAGCGACACGTTCGTGCCGGCACTGCTCGATGCGTGCCGATCGATCGCCGGCCGCTTGACGCAAGGCGGCGCCCACCGGCTCCTGCCGGCGGCCTGATCAGCCGAAGCCGACGCCGGGTGCCTCAGGTGTTGGAGGCGGCGACGATGCTTGCGACAGCGTGATCGAGGGCCGCGTCGAACTCCTTCGCGCTCATCTGAGCGGTGAGGCCCTCGGTCAGCGCACGAGAGAAGCTGGCGATCATCCCGTGGTTGCGGGCGAGCCTCGCGTTGGCGTCGTCACGGCTGTAGCCGCCCGACAACGCCACCACACGCAGCACCTTCGGGTGCCGGATCAGCGGCATGTAGAAGTCGTCCTCGTCGGGCAGCGACAACTTCAACATCACGTGCTCGCCCGAGCCCAGCGCGTCGAGCTGAGCGAGGATCGACGTGCGTAGCAGCTCCTCGGCCTCACGTTTTGAGGTGCTGTGGATGTCGACCTCCGGTTCGATGATCGGCACCAGCCCGTGACCGATGATCTGCCTACCCAACTCGAACTGCTGGGCCACCACAGCATCGACTCCCGCTGCGTTCGCGTGCTGGATCACCGATCGCATCTTCGTGCCGAACACGCCTGCCACGACTGCCCGCTCGCATAGCGCATCGAGCTCGATCATCGGCTTCATCATCTGGGCCCCGTCCGCTTCGTCGGCAAGTCCCTTGTCGACCTTCAAGAACGGCACGACGCCCTTCACCGACCAGAGGTACTCCGCCGATCCGAGGCCCTCGATCCGACGGTCCATCGTCATCTCGAACAGGATCGCGCCGAGCACGCGGTCACCGCCGAAGCTCGGGCTGGTGATTATCCGGGTGCGCATTGCGTGCATCAGGTCGAACATCTGCTCGTCGCCCGAGTACTCGCTGTCGGCGATGCCGTAGAGGCGTAGGGCCTTGGGCGTGCTGCCACCGCTCTGGTCGAGGGCGGCGATGAAACCTGCGCCGGATCGGACGCGGTCGAACATCTGGCTCATGAGCGCGATGCTACGCGCCGCGGCCAGCCGTTCGACTGTCGGTCGGGGTCAACGGCGGGGGCAGCGGCGGGGTGGCTCAGAGGCTCAGGCCACCGGCGAAGCGGGCATGCTCGATCTTGAGGCAGCGGTCCATGACCACGTTGCGGCCGGCGTCGGCGGCGATCGCCGCGGCCTCGGCAGAACGCAGGCCGAGCTGAGCCCAGAACGTGCGCGTGCCAGCGGTTGCCGCCACCTCGGCCGCCACCGCGGGAAGGTCTTCGCTGCGCCGGAACACGTCGACCAGTTCGGGGGCCTCCGGCAGCTCAGCCAGCGACCGGAACACCGGCCGGCCGAGGATCTCGCCGCCCTTGGGATTCACGAACCACACGTGCTGGAACGAGCAACTCGACGACAGCAGGTAGGTGGCGACGAAGTAGCTCGCCCGGCTCGGATCGGCGGACATGCCGACGATCGCGACCGACCGCGTGGAGCGGATGATGTCGAGCCGCTCGCGGGCGGTGGGTTCGACGTAGACGCCGATCACCCCTCCTTCGTGGCTGCGACGAGGGCCTGGTCGAGGTCCCACAAGATGTCGTCGATGTCCTCCAACCCGACCGAGATGCGGATCAGGTCGGCCGATACGCCGCCCGCCGCGAGTGCGTCGTCGGAGAGCTGCTGATGGGTGGTGCTGGCCGGATGTATGACCAGCGTTCGCACGTCGCCGATGTTGGCGAGGTGACTGCACAGCTCGAGCGCCTCGATGAACCGGCGCCCTGCGGCGCGGCCGCCACGAACACCGAAGGAGAACACCGCGCCTGGACCGAGCGGCAAGTAGCGGCGCGCCCGGTCGTGGTCGGGATGATCGACCAGCCCCGCCCAGCGCACCCATGACACCGACGGATGGTTGGAGAGGTGCGCGGCGACCGCCACGGCATTGGTGACGTGCGCCTGCATCCGTTGCGGCAACGTCTCGATCCCCTGGAGCAGCAGGAACGCGTTGAACGGTGACATCGCCGGGCCGATGTCGCGAAGCTGCTCGGAGCGCAGTCGCGTGCAGAACGCGTACGCCCCACCACGACAGGCCGCCGTACGACGCGACCGGCTCGGTCATGCGCGAGAAGTTGCCGTTGCCCCATGGGAAGCGGCCCGAGTCGATGACCACACCACCCAACGACGTGCCGTGCCCGCCGAGGAACTTGGTGGCGGAGTGCACGACGATGTCGACACCGAAGTCGAGCGGTCGGCACAGGTACGGCGTGGCGACGGTCGCGTCGACCACGAACGGGATGCCGGCCGCGTGGGCCACGGCGGCGAGTCCCTCGAGGTCGGCGACGGCCCCCGACGGGTTGGCGACCACTTCGGCGTAGACGAGCTTGGTGTTCGGCCGCAGCGCCTTCGCGTAGTCGGCCGCGTCGCCGGATGAAACGAACGTCGTGCCAACACCGAAGCGGGCGAGGGTGCCCTCGAGCAGGGTGCGTGTGCCGCCGTACAGGTGCGCCGAGGACACGATGTGGTCGCCTGCCTCGCAAAGCGCGCTGATGGCGAGGAACTCGGCCGACTGGCCGCTCGCGGTGGCGACAGCCCCGATGCCACCCTCGAGGCTGGCGATGCGCTCCTCGAACGCGGCGACGGTGGGGTTGGCGATGCGGCTGTAGATGTTGCCGTACTTCTGCAGCGCGAACAGGTCGGCCGCGTCCGCCGTGTCCTCGAACACGAAGCTCGTGGTCTGGAACACCGGTACCGCCCGCGCTCCGGTGGTCGGGTCGGGCCGCGCCCCGGCGTGGATGGCACGCGTGCGAAAGCCCCAGGCACGTTCTGCCGTCATGCGGCCACGCTAGTTGCAATCGCCTGGCGGCATCCGTGCGCCGGCCGCGTCGGCGGTGCTCAGCTGTCGTCGACGGTGAGCGGATTGGTCGGATCGGCAGCCCACTCCTGCAACGACGCCGCGTACACCGCGACATCGCTGAACCCCAGCCTGGTGAGGACGAACGCGTTGGACGATGCGGCGATTCCACCGCCGCAGTAGGTGATGGTTCGCGCCGCGGGGTCGCCTCGGTGAAGCTCGCTCAGATCGGCGAGCGGCCGGTAGCGACCCGCCTCGTCGATCAGGTCGACGGCGCAGACGTTGCAGGCGCCAGGGATGTGGCCGGGCCGGTGGTACATCTGCGTCTCCCCGCGGAAGTGGCCGGCGGGAAGTGCGTCGACGAGTTGTACCTCGGCGTCGCCGACGGCCGCCCGCACCTCCTCGCGCTCGGCAACGAGCTCGGGTCGAAGACGCGGCGTGAGCACTGCGGGCGCGGGTCTCGTTGGCTCGGTGGACGTTGGCCGACCCTCGGCGATCCAGGCCCGAAGTCCACCGTCGAGGATCGCGGCATGATCGAACCCGACCCAGCGCAACATCCACCACACGCGTGCCGCCCACGCCGAGATCCTCGC
>VFMC01000155.1:0-6682 GCA_006515795.1 Acidimicrobiaceae bacterium
CAGGACGCCGCGATGGTTGAGGACGCCGGCGGTCCTCCGAGCCGCTGTTATACGGGTGATCCACGGGTCCTGCTGTGGTGTCATCGAAGCTGTCACGAACGGAAAGGCATATGCGCGGCCTTCGCGCAGACAATGCGCGGTCGACCGAGAATGTCTTGAAATGAAACCATCCGGTCGGTATAATATCAGCATGGTTGGTGGTCTGACGGACCAGGTGCAGCGGAAGCGCCCGATGCAGGCTCGAGCCGAGCGAACCCGTGAGACGATCCTCGACTGCGCTGCGGCAGCGTTTGCCCGCGGCGGGTATGAGGGCACCTCGCTGAACGACGTCGTTCGCGAGAGCGGGCTCACGAAGGGCGCGTTCTACTTCCACTTCGGTTCCAAGGAGGAGTTGGCGCTGGCTACGTTCCGGTACAAGCAGCGACAATTGCTCGATCGTGCCACCGCCGAGACAGACGAGCAGCCCGACGCGCTCGCCCAACTCGCGGCTGTGCTGCGTACTCGCGTACGTCTCTACGTCGAAGATCCCTCGGCTCGCTGCGTTCTGCGCATCGGAGCAGAACTCGGTGCGACCGCCGGCCCTGGGGCGGCGGAGTTCGCCTCGTTCCATGAGACCACGATCAACATGTTCGCGGACATCGTGCGCCGGGGCCGGCGAGAAGGGATCATCAGGGCTGATCTCGATCCTCACATCACCGGCGAGGCGATCCTCGCTGCGGTCGTGGGCACCGACAGGATCTCTCGCATCCTCGCGAACGGCGCCGACATCGAGCGACGCACCGACGCCCTGATCGACCTGCTCGTCCACGGCATTGCCTGCGACACCCCAGCGTCCCGACAGGACGCAATCACGAAAGGTGACCCACAATGACCAGCACCGACACGACGCGACGCCACACCCCGATCACCGTCGCACCTCTCGAGGAGGTCGACCTCCCCGAGGCCGACGCTGTGTTCCGGCTTGCGTTCGGCACGATGCTGGGTCTGCCCGACCCAGCCCGGTTCGCCGAGGGCACGCAGATGATCCGCAGCCGCTGGCTGGCCGACCCCTCAGGTGCCTTCAAGGCTGTCGTCGAAGGAGAGATCGTCGGTTCGGCGTTCACCACCCGATGGGGCAGCTACGCCGGATTCGGCCCACTCACCGTCCGTCCCGACTTCTGGGACAAAGGCGTCGGTTCACGGCTGTGGGAGGCGCGCCTACCGCTCCTCGAACTCTGGGGCATCACCGATGCGTCCCTGTTCACTTCGTCAGAGAGCACCAAGCACGTGCACCTCTATCAAAAGTTCGGATTCTGGCCGCGCTTTCTCACCGCGCTCACGGACAAGATGCTCACCAGTTCGTTGAGCCTCGACGCCAGCGATCCCGCCGAGACACTCTCTTCGCTTGCGGCCGCCATGCAGGATCAGGCACTGCGCGAGTGCGGCGCCCTGGCCGACGCGATCTACCCTGGCCTCGACCTCACGCGGGAGATCAGGGCCGTCACCGACCGGCGCATCGGTGACGTCGTGCTCCTTCGCGAAGCCGGCAGCATCGCGGGGTTCGCCGTCTGCCACGCGGGCACCGGATCCGAGACCGGTCCGGGCACCTGCTACATCAAGTTCGCTGCCGCCCGGCCGGGGGCCGCTGCGCATCGGTTTGGTCTCCTCCTTGACCGATGTGAGAACTACGCCCGGTCACGGGATCTGGCGCGGCTCGAGGTCGGTATCAACCTCGCCTGCCACGACGCCTACCGACTCCTGACCGCGCGTGGTCATCGCACCTATCGCCAAGGCGTCGCGATGCACTGGCGGAACCAACCAGGGTTCAGCCGGCCCGACTCCTTCGTTCTCCACGACGGTCGGTGACCCGCCCGATCGCTGGCAGCCGTCGTTCCGGCTACCACCCGCAGTCGCGGTCGCTGGTTCGACGCGTACCACGCTGGTCGACTGCCGAGCCGGTGGTACCGCCCGTCACCCCGAGGCGGGTCGCGAGTCGGGCCTTGATGCCAGAATCGTCCGGCGAGCTTGCGTGGCGCGATCGCCGAGACCTGGTCGGCGCGGAGCGTCAGACGTACGCCCCGTCCACGAAGCTGTGCGCGGCCTGGCTCACTTCGTCGACTCGACCCTCGGAGAGCAGGTCGATCGGGCGCGCGCTCTCGAGCAGTCGATTGCGAGCGTGAAGCCACTGGCCAACGCCACGCTCGGTGAGCGAGTCGGCGAGCACCAGGACGATGTCGCGGAGGTCCTGGAGTCGGTCGTAGGACTCAGCGTGAATCCCACCCGTCTTCCACCCGCGTACCGCACGATCGGACACTTGCGTGGCCGCGGCGACGTCGCGCTGGGACACTCCGAAGGATCGAAGTGCGACGACGATCTCGTCAGGCTCCACCGCTCGGTCGAGGGTCGTGACCATAGGTTCTCCTGAGTCTCGCGATGGTTCCGGACTTACTTCCTGTTTCACTTCCGCACGATACGCCAGAGTCGTGCGCTCGGCAACCCGCCGAGAGGTCAGGCCTGAAGAGAAGTGCGGTTCAGACCCGAACGACATCGAGGCCGGCAAGCTCGGGGTAGTCGGCGTCCTGTGTGACGATCGGTACTCCAAGGGCGAGCGCTGTCGCCGCGATCCATGAGTCGTTCACCGGCATGCGGAGTCCGCGATCGCGTAGAAGGATTCGAAGCCGCGCCCACGCATCGGCGACGCTTTCGTCGACGGGTATCGGTTGGAGCTCCAGTGCTCGCATCAGAGTGCTGAGGCGGCGGTCTCGAATGTTGACTTCGACGGCGGCGAGAACGCCGGCTCTGAGTTCTCCGATCGTGATGATCGAGACGGCGATCTCGTCGGGCAGGCGGGTGACGTCAAGTGCTCGTCCGGTCTCTGCCGCGATGAAGATGCTGGTGTCGACTAGTCCTCTGGTCACAAGGGCGGGAGCTCGTCGGTCGTGTCGGGAGCAAGCTGGCGGAGTTCGGTGTGGAGTTCGGCGTCGGCTTGATGGGTGAGTACGCGGCGGGCGAACTCGGCGCGTTTCATCCACCGACCTTCTCGAGCGATGGAGCGAAGTTCGGCCACTTCTCGACCGTCGACAGCGATCGTGATGACTTCGCCGGCGTCGACGCGGTCGAGCAGTGCTCGGGTGTGGTTCCGAAGTTCGCGAGAGGCGACTGCAGCCATGTAGCCAAGTGTAGCACTGTTGCTACGAACGAGTCACGCACACCATTGATCACAACTGGTGGAGGTAGGAGTCGATTTCGCCGGCGATGCGCTTGCCGTCGCCCATCGCCAGGATCACCGTGGCCGAGCCGCGCACGATGTCGCCACCGGCGTACACGCCGGGCAGGTTGGTCATGCCGTGCTCGTCGGCGGCGAGGTATCCACGCTCGGTCAGGGCCAGGTCCGGTGATGACGACGTGAGCAGGGGGTTGGCGCGCGTGCCGACGGCGACGACCACGGTGTCGCAGGGAATGACCCGCTCCGATCTCTCGATCGGCACTGGTGCTCGCCGGCCCGACCCGTCAGGCTCGCCGAGCTCGGTGTCGACGCACCGCAAACCGGTGACCCAGCGATCGCCGTCACCCTCGATGGCGACCGGGCTCACCTGGAACTCGAAGGACACGCCCTCCTCCTCGGCGTGGTGCACCTCTTCGGCGCGCGCCGGCATCTCGGGGCGGTTGCGCCGGTAGACGATCGTCGCTCTGCTGGCGCCGAGACGGCGTGCGGTGCGCACGGCGTCGATGGCCACGTTGCCTCCACCGATCACGACCACGCTGTCGCCGTGCAGGACCGGGGTGTCGGCGTCGGGGAAGGCGTAGGCCTGCATCAGGTTCACCCGGGTGAGGTACTCGTTGGCCGTGTAGACGCCCTTCAGGCCTTCGCCGGGCACGCCGAGGAACATCGGCAGACCCGCACCGACCGAGATGAACACGGCGTCGAACCGGTCGCGCAGGTCGTCGAGCGTGCAAGTGCGCCCGATCACCACGTTGCACTCGATGTGCACTCCGAGGCCAACGAGGCGGTGCACCTCGTTCTCCACGATCTCGTTCGGCAGCCGAAACTCAGGGATGCCGTAGGACAGCACGCCACCCGGCAGATGCAGGGCCTCGTAGATCGTCACATCGTGACCGCGACGCGCCAGCTCGCCAGCGGCCGTCAGGCCACCGGGGCCCGCCCCGACGATGGCCACGCTCCGTCCCGAAGGGTGGAGCGGCGGCGATTCATCGTGCAGGTTGCCCCTGGCCCAGTCGGCGACGAATCGTTCCAGGTGACCGATGGCCACCGGCGCGCCCTTGCGGCCCCTCACGCACGCCGCCTCGCACTGGTGCTCCTGCGGACACACCCGCCCGGTCACCGCTGGAAGGGCGTTGTCGATGAGGAGGGAGTGCGCCGCGCCGGCGAGGTCGCCGTCTTCGATGCACCTGATGAACGTGGGGATGTCGACCATCACCGGACAACCCTCGACGCACGTGGCCCGCTTGCACGCCAGGCATCGTTGCGCCTCGAGCATCGCCAGGCGCTCAGTGAACCCGAGGTTGACCTCATCGAAGGTTGCCGATCGCTGCTTCGGGTCACGGGTCGGCATCTCCTGACGGCCGATGGTGAGACGCTCGCGCTTGGAGAGCGGTTCTCCGCTCACGCCATGCCCCGGCAGACGTGGCTCGCAGCCACCCGTTCGGCCTGGCCGTAGGTGCTCAGCCGATCGGACAGTTCGTCGAAGTCGACGCCATGGGCGTCGAACTCCGGACCGTCGACGCAGGCGAAGCGCATCTCCCCGTCGACAGTCACCCGACACCCGCCACACATGCCGGTGCCGTCGACCATGATCGGGTTGAGCGAAACGATCGTTCGAACCCCGAGCCGTTGGGTTGCGGCGGCGACGGCGCCCATCATCGACACCGGTCCGGCGGCATAGACGACGTCGACAGACCGCGTCGCCAGAAGGTCGCTGAGCGCATCGGTGACCACTCCGGCCCGCCCCGCGCTGCCGTCGTCGGTGCACACCACCAACTCGGCGAACGAAGCGAACTCCGCCGCGAACAGCACGCCTTCGCTGGTGCGGGCACCCACCACCGTGATCACCTCAGCGCCGAGCTCGGTGAGTCGGCGAGCGATCGGGAAGATCACGGCCGCGCCGACGCCGCCGGCCACGCACACCGCAGTGCCCTCGGTGACGAGGTCGCTCGGCCGGCCGAGCGGACCGACGACGTCTTGGATGCGGTCTCCGGGAGCGAGTGCCACCAGATCGGACGTGCTCTTGCCGACCGCCTGGATGACGAGCACGATCGTTCCCTGTGCCGAGTCGCTCTCGGCGATCGTGAGCGGGATGCGTTCGGCGCCAGGACCTAGGCGGACGATGACGAACTGACCGGGCTGGCGAACCGCAGCTACCAGTGGAGCCACGACCACCAACCTGTGCACATCTGCGGTCAGCTTCGTGTTGGACACCACCTCGTGCCCTTTAGCCCTCGTAGCGCTCGTCGTGCTCGGGGTTCGTTCGTCAGTCATTGGGCGCGCTCCGTCTTGGCCTCTGAAGTGATGGTATTGACTGTGCTCGGCTCTGTCCCGAGTCTTCCGACCCCTTGTCGGCAAGCGTTGGAGGCCGTCGCGCATGACCTTTGGCACTGTCGCCCGAGCCGGCCGACCTGAAAGATGAGGATTGACGCAACGACGTTCGACGAGACGAAGGGATCCTGCGATGACCAACCAGATCGACGCCATCGAGCTCCTGCTCCGCGACCACCGGTTGATCGACGGTCTCGCCGAGCGACTCGACGCTGCTGACGATCCCGCCGAGATCCGCCATCTGTTCCTGCGCATCGTCGAGGAGCTCGCCGCCCATGAGGCTGCGGAGCACGAGGTGGTCTTCCCGGCGTTCAGGGCCGCTCTCGAGAAGACCGACGACACCCTTGCTCAGTGCATCGGCGAGCACGAGGAGCTGAACGAGTTGCTCGACGAGATGCGCAGCCTCGCACCCGACTGCTTCGGGTTCACCAAGCGTGGCAGCGCGTTGCTGCTCGATGTCAAGGCCCACTTCCTGCGCGAGGAGGAGTCGGTGTTCGCCGACATGAGAGCCTCGTTCAGCCCCGACGAATTGCTACGACTGGGAAGCCGGGCCCTGGCGGCGAAGCAGCACTCTCCCGCGTTCCCCGACGATCACCCGCACATCGCCGTCGATAGGTGACGCCGGCGCCGATGCGTGCGCACGACTTCGGGTCGTTCTACGCTTCGGTCAGTCCCCCCGGGTGAGTGCCATGATCTCGTCAGTGGTCATGCGGACATCGCCGCGTCCGCGCGGGCGACCCGCGAGTTGCTGTCCACGCGTTGGGGCGTGACCGATCTTGCGGACCACGATGGTGTCGTCGTCGCGTTCGAACTCGAGCTCGGTGCCGGCGCCGATGCCAAGCGCATCGCGCAAGCCCTTCGGAATGGTGACCTGGCCCTTCTCGGTGACCTTCATGGTCGGAATCCAACCACTCCTGTTCCTACTTGGCGTCGAGCTCGGCCTGGTACTTGGCGGTCGCGTTCTCCACTGCCTTGAGGTTGCTCTCGGCGAGCACGTCGCGCACGGCGCGCGCTCGCTGCTTGGCGTCGATCGTCGGGCCGTACTGATGCTGGAAACGGGGAGCAACGTGGCGGGCGAACAGCTCGAAGTTGCGCAACTTGGCGGCCGGGTTGGCCCAGTCGTGAGCGAGCTGCAGGTAGGCGCCGAAC
>VFMC01000155.1:6754-11833 GCA_006515795.1 Acidimicrobiaceae bacterium
AGTCCGCTCTCGTTGACGAAGTCGATGAACTCGCGCACGTTCGTGCCATCGCCGACGGCCATCTGCGGGAAGGCCGCGGTGTGCTGGAAGTAGTCGAACCAGGCGGTGATGCCGTGTTCGACGTCTTTGTAAGCCTGCTCGCGAGTCTCGGCAAGGTGCATCAGGCCCACGAGCCGCCATGCCGAACGGTCGACCGTGGCGCCGTAGTGCGCGGCCCGTTCTTCCATCACGCCCCAGTGCAGGCCGAGCAGATCGAAACCGGCGGCGGTCGTGGCCCCCACCGACAACAGCCCGAGACCGTAGCGTCCGGCGAGCCGCGGGCCGGCGGGGGAGGCGACGGCGGCGATGGCGATCTCGGGGTGCGGCAACGTGTAAGGGCGCAGGTGCAGGCGGGCCTCGCGTAGGTCCCACCGATCGTTGCTGAAGGTCACCGGCTCGTCGCCGCGCATCAGCCGCACGATGACGTCGACCGCGTCGTCGAGCAGCTCACGGGTCTGGGGCATGTCGAGCCCGATCATCGCCGCGTCGCTCGGCAACGCTCCCGGGCCGAGCCCGAGCATGAATCGTCCCTTGGTCAGGTGGTCGAGCTGCACCGCCCGTTCGGCGACCCATAGCGGGTTGTGGTAACTCGCGCTCACCACGCCCGTGCCGAGTTTGATCGTGCGGGTGCGTTGCGACGCTGCCGCGATGAAGATCTCCGGCGAGGCGATGATCTCGCTTCCTGCCGAGTGGTGCTCGCCGATCCAGGCCTCGTCGAACCCGAGCCGATCGAGATGTTCGATCAGTTGCAGATCCTCATCGATCAGCAACGTCGGGTTCTCTCCGGCCGGGTGAAACGGCGCCATGAAGATGCCGAAGCGCATGCGGGACGAGCTCATCCGAACCTCCAGGTTCTCGGCGGAGACGGCCGCCTGCAACTGCCCGAGGCTAGCCCTCCAGAAAAGTGCCGCGAGCGCCCGACGTCAGCGTTGGCGTGCCTGGGCCGCGTGGGTGACCGGTCCGGTGTCCTGGACCCGCTCGACCTTGGTCTCGATCAGCAGCAGCCGTGCCGGCACGGAGCTCACCGATCGGTGACGATGGGGCAGCCGAGCCGAGTACGCAGCGAGGTCGCCGGGTGCGAGGCGCGTGCCCTCGCCGTCGATCTCGATCTCCACCTCGCCGGCGACCACATATGCCGCCTCGAACCCGTCGTGCTCCCAATGCTCGAGGAACTCCGGCGGCAAACCGTCGAGCTCGACGACGTGGAATGGGGCATCACCGGGGATCAGCAGGCGGCACATCGACACCGCCGCGGTGGCGGGCGCAGCTGTGACGGCGATCGCCGCGGCTGCCTCGTGGCGGACCACCGATGGCCGCCCATCGGCTGCTGCCGGACCGCCGAACAACGCCTGTGGCGTCGTTCGTAGAGCACGGGCGATCCGATGCAGCGACGACATCGATGGCCGGGCGCGACCGTTTTCGACTTGCGACAGGAACGGCTGCGACAGCGTGGTCAACTCGGCGAGGTCGACGAGGGTGAGCTCGAAGGCCTGACGACGCTGGCGGATCGCCACGCCCACGTGCAGCCAGGCCGCATCCTCCGTGGCGACATCCGATGGTGACGGTTCGGTCATGAGACGAGCGGTACGACCTCGTTCATGAACCGGTCCATCTGCTCGGCGGCCTTGGCGTAGGGATCGCCGACGAGGTGAGGGTAGATCGTGAGGTACTCCACGCCGAGGAGGTCGCGGAACGCTTGCACCTGCTCGGCCACCTCGGCAGGACTGCCCACCAAGATGGTGCGCTGGTCGATCGACTGCTCGAGCGTCGGGATGAGCCCCGGAGCGACGGGCTTCCCATCGGCGCCCATGTAGCCGCGGCTCCAACCGTACGGGCCGAGGAACTTCCAGAACTCGTCGTGGCCGTTGCGGGCCGAGCGCATCGCCTCTTCGTGGGTGTCCTCGATGCGCACCGTCACGACGAGCATCCGCTTGTCGCCGCGCGACAGGTTCGAACCGTGGTGCTGCTCGTGCAGTTCGCCGTAGCGCTCCCACATCCGCTTGATGAAGGTCGGGTGCTGGTTCCAGAACACCGCGCCGTGGTCGACAACAGGCGTGTACTCCACCGTCGGTGGGCTTGTGACAGCCTGCCAGATCTCGAACGGATACACCGGCCGCGGCACGAGGGTGAGCTCGGTGACGGTCTTGCCGCGGTCAGGGATGCCGGCGACAGGGAGCTGGAAGTACTTGCCGGTGAACGAGAAGCGCTCCTCGGTGAGGGAACGGCGGACGACCTCCATCGCTTCTTCGAACCACTCGCGGTTGCGCAGGTCGTCGGCAACCTGATCGGGGTTGTCGGTCGAGCCGATCGAGATGTTGTCGGCGTTGAGGTGCAGGATCTCGCGCGGCACCGTGCCGCGGCCGACTCCGAGGATGCCTCGCCCACCGGACAGGTTGTGCATGGTGGCGAAGTCCTCGGCCAAGCGAAGCGGGTTCCACTGCGTGACGACGTTGAACATCGCACCGAGGCGCACCCGCTGTGTGCGGGCGGCGATCCAGGCAGACACGAGGATGCCGTTGGGGATCACCTCGTAGCCCTCGTACTGGAAGTGGTGCTCGGTGGTCCAGAAGCTGTCGTAGCCGAGGCGGTCGGCTTCGACCGCGGTGTCGATGTACTGCAGCGTCGCATCCCAGCACGCCTGGTTGTCGAAGCGACGGGTCATCGGGTGCGGCGGCCCCGCTCCGGCATCGCTCATCTCGACCCCGCCGAACAAGAAGGCTCCGATCTTCATCACGATCCTCCATCCATGACGATCCCCCATTCGTGTGCCGTCGCTCGTGCGGGAGCGTGGCCGATGGGCAAACTCTAGATGATATTGATGGTATCAATATCATCGGATCGTCTTCAGGGATGCTGTGGTGTCCGCTTGCGCACCACCACGCTGCCCACCGAGTACCCGGCACCGAACGAGCAGATCACGCCGAGGTCGCCGTCGACGAGGTCGGCGTTGTGGCGATGGAAGGCGATCACCGAACCGGCCGAGCTGGTGTTGGCGAACTCGTCGAGCACCACCGGTGCTTCGTCGTTGTCGGGGATGCGGCCGAGCACGCCCTTGGCGATCAACTGGTTCATCTTCAGGTTGGCCTGGTGCAGCCAGAACCTGCGGATCTCGGATGCGTCGATGTGGAGCGCGGCGAGGTGATCCTTGATGTGCGCGGACACCATCGGGCACACCTCCTTGAACACCTGCTGGCCGCGTTGACGGAAGATGAGATCGTGCGGGTCGCGCACGCCGTCCTCGCTCGGGTTGAGGAAGCCGGCGTCGTTGCGGATGTTGTTCGAGAACTTCGTGCCGAGCTTGGAGCCGAGCACCTCCCATCTTGAATCGGCGACGGCGTTCTCGTCTCGCTCGAGCACGATGGCGGTGCAGGCGTCGCCGAAGATGAAGTGGAAGTCGCGGAGCTCGAAGTTGTTGTGGCCGCTGGTGATCTCGGGGTTCACCACCACGACGCAGCGCGCCGAGCCCGCCCGCAGCGCGTCGGCCGCAGCTTGCATCGAGAACGTCGCCGACGAGCAGGCGACGTTCATGTCGTACGCCCAGCCGCCGGCACCGAGCTCGTTCTGGATCTCGATCGACACCGCCGGATAGGCGCGCTGCAGGTTGGAGCAGCCGACGATGATCGCGTCGACATCGGCGGGGGCCCTGCCGGCCATCGCCAGCGCCTGATGGATCGCCGGCATCGACATCTCGGCCTGGATGCCGAGCCGGTCCTCGGCGCGGAGCTCGAGGCGGGGGCGCAGCCGATCGGGGTCGAGCACGCCAACCTTGTCCATCACGTATCGAGATTTGATGCCCGAAGCCTTGACGATGAACTCCTCGTCGGGTGTCGCCCTGGGGGCCAGCTCACCACGCCCGATCTGGTCGGCGTGGTCGGCGTTCCACCGCTCGACGGCGATGGTGAGCGATGCCACCAGCTCGGTGTTGCTGATTGTGGCGGATGGGGTGAACAGACCCGTTCCGGTGATCACGACCTGGCTCACTGGGCCAGGCTAGGCGCGGATGCGTTCGTTGCGCGGGTCGTACAGGGGCGACAGCGAGGCGACGGCGGGGTGTTCGCGGCCGGCGATCTCGACGCTCCAGTTGCCGTCGGCGAGGTATGCGGCGGTGACCGGTTCGCCGGCCTCGACCATCGTGAGCCCCACCGCCCCGCCAAGCGTGTGCCCGTAACTGCCAGCGCGCACGTAGCCGACTGCGACACCGTTGCGGCGCACCACCTCGGCGTGGAACAGCAACGGTTCCGGATCGGTGAGGAGGATCTGCACGATCCTCCGCGTCAGCGGACCAGCCGCCCTTCGCGCCGCAACCGCGTCGCGGCCGATGAAGCCGCCGGGCTTGTCGAGCGCGACCGTGAAGCCGAGCCCGGCCTCCAGCACGCCATCGGTGTTGTCGATGTCGTGGCCGTAGTCGCGGTAGCCCTTCTCCATCCGCAGGCTCGACAGCGCCTTGAGCCCGGCATGGAGCAGGCCATGCGTCGCGCCAGCGTCGACGATGCGGTCGTGGACGTGAACTGCCTGCTCGGCGGGGATGTACAGCTCGTAGCCGAGCTCGCCGAGGTAGGTGATGCGCACGCACAACGCCCGAGCGAAGCCGATGTCGATGTCGCGCGCGGCGCGGAACGGGAACGCCTCGTTCGACACGTCGGTAGAGGTGAGCAACTGCAGGACATCTCGCGACTTCGGACCCTGCAGGTTGAGCAGCGCATAGGCCGACGTCACGTCGGTGACGAAGGCATGGCGGTCGCCGATGTGACGGCGGAGCCGGGTCTCGACATGGCGATGGGCGGTATCGGTGGCGACGACGAGGAAGGAGTCGTGGGTCAGCTTCGTGACCGTCAGATCGGCCTCGAGCGTGGCGGCCTCGTTCAGCCACTGGGTGTAGGTGATGGTGCCTGGCGCGTCGTCGACAGCGTTGGTCGACAGCTGGTCGAGCACCACCCCGGCATCGCGGCCCTGCACGCGGAACTTCGACATGAACGACATGTCCATGAGGATCACGCCGTTGCGCGCCGCCTCGTGCTCGGTCCGCCACTGCGCCCAGAA
>VFMC01000156.1:0-1316 GCA_006515795.1 Acidimicrobiaceae bacterium
GAGGGCGTCGCTGAACAGTGCGACGTCATGGGGGGTCGTGCTGCCGGTGAGCTCGAGGTGCGTCTCGGCGATGCTCCAGTACGAGTCGCCCCGTTCCACGACGTGCGCGAACGTCGCCGGCGCCCGCCCCTCCACGACATCCGGCCGGGCATCCGGTCGGGCATCCGGTGCGGCATCCGGAAGATAAAGGGTCCAACCCGGGCGGATCAATGACGCGTCGTCGAACATCGCGCCATCGTTCATCCGCTTGCCGAGGTTGCGCTCGAGGATCTGGTCGGCCAGGGCGCGCACTCGGGCCCCATCGCCGTCGGGAAGTCGTTCGGCAAGCCTGGCCGCGATCTGATACACCGAATCGCCGGCCACGACTGTGTAGGAAGTCCAGCTCACCGTGCGGGGCACGGCCGCACCGGGTGGCACCTCCACCTCCATGCCGGCGGGGAACACCCCGCCCGACCACCCCCGCCCGCTCGGGGTGAGACGGCCGGTGTTGAGCTCGATGATCTGATCGCGCAGCAAGGGATCGCCGAGCCTGACGGCCACCGAGTAGGGCGTCTCGCGACCGGAGGAGCGCACGCTGCCAACGGCGTCGCGGTTATCGCCAAACGCGGTAACGCCAAACGCGGTGTCGCCGGTCCTCGCCGGTCCGGCAGCGCTTGCGGTCGCGACCCCATTGCCGTAGGCGAGTGCCCCCGGGCCGTGGTGGAGCAGCGGAGCGGCACTCGTGGCTGCAACCGTGGTCGAGATGAGTGCCGCCCGTACGAGTCGCTTCACGACATCCGACGGAGACGACCCGGTCGCGGGTAGGCCCCGCGCCGATCGCCCACTCTGCCAGACCACGACGCGTGCGGTCTCGGCGATCGCGGTGATCGCGAACCAGATCCACAGACCGAGGAACAAGGCGGTGCCGATGCTCACGATCGCGGCGTCGTCGATCCGTCCCGTACCGAGTGCCGCCGACATCGCCGACCAGCGCGGTCGGCCAACCATGGTCACCACCGCGAAGGGCAGTGCGACCAGCAACGCGAGCAGGGTCGCCGCAGCGGTGATGCGAACGGGTGCCTGGGCCGAGCGGCGCATGGGATGTTCCTTTCCGGCTCGCGGGAAGCCGTGGTTCATATCGAGTAGACGAAGGTTGCCGCGCCGGTGGCGCGGACGGTCATGTCGGACCGCCCACCGAGCACGAGGAAGACCGTTGTGGGGTGTTCGGTGACGGTGACGACCACCTCGGGGCGGCCGGCCTGATCGGTGCGGATCGCCACGGTCACATCGCCGGCCTCGACCCCCGACCGCTGGGCATGCGAACGGGCGACGGCGAC
>VFMC01000156.1:1381-6445 GCA_006515795.1 Acidimicrobiaceae bacterium
GCTGAGTGCGACCACGAGCAGGAACATGGAGATGATGGTGAGCGACCCGCGATCGGAACTCGGCAGCGAGCTCGCCAGCGAGTTCGGCGGCGGGGCGGTCATCGCTTGTACCTGTCGATCGGTTGTGTGTCTCTCACCGCAACGGTGCGCCGCCCCGGCGTCCAGATGCCGGTGAGCCCGGCGTTGGCGATCTGGCAGGTGACGGTCACGGTGACCGCTCCGCCCTGCCACGAGAGGCTGGCGGTGGGTGGTGTGGTGCAGCGCGAGCTGAGCGTGGAGTCGTCGACGGCTTGCTGCGCGGCCTGGGCGCCGGTCGTGCTGTCCGCGGTGAGCGATGCGGCGCGCGCTGCCGACTGCGCCGTGTTCGACACCTGGACGCCGGCGGCATGGAGTCGCCCGAGAAACGCGAAGAACACCAGTGCGACGAGCAAGAACACGAGGAGGTACATCATCTCCACCGCGGTCACGACCCCGGCATCGCGACTGTCGGTGCTCACTCGACTGTTCACTTGCTCACCTCTCCCGTGGGGCTGATTCGGAGACGGTTGCCGTGAAGCCGATCGGTCCGCCCACGACGCCCGGTGTGACGCCGCGCACGGTGACCGTCACCATCGGACCGTCGCTGCACCCCACATCGACCCCCTCCGCCCATGATCCGGCGTGGCGGGCGATGGCGGCCAGCGTGGTGGCGATCCCGTCGTCGCAGGTCCCGTCGAACGCCGCGGCGATGCGCACTCCCTCGGCAGCGGCGTCGTCGAACACGTTGCGCGCATGCCAGTACGCCACGGCCTCGAACATCAGTAGCAGCACGAGGATGACGGCGAGCAAGCCGAAGAGCATCTCGATCGAGATGTCGACGGCGCCGCGGTCCGCGGCGCCGCGGTCGAAGGCGCCGCGGTCGGTGGTGGACGAGCGGGGTTCGGCGCTCACGGGATGGGTGCCACCGGATCGGGCACGTTCGACTGGGCGGTGTTGAACACGCCGATGAAGAAGGCGGTGGCGGCAACGGCGACACCGATTCCGACTGCGAGCCAGATCATCTTGGTGACGGCTTCGTCGATGCCGGTCTCGTCGCTGCGTTCGGCCCAGGCCTGGCGCACGTGGGAGGCCACTCGGTGACGGAGCCGGACGATCGCCGACTGGGTGCGCACGGTGGCAGGAAGGAACAGGTCAGTCATGTGGTCGGTGCTTTCTGTGGTGCTTGGGTTGTCGGAGCAGGTGGACCGCGACCGCCGGCGAGTGGGAGTGATCAGCCACCGAAGGCCTCCCCGATCCGGATCGCCAGCGGGTAGGCGAGGAACACGACGGTCGTGACGACGAAGGCGACCGTCGGGCCGGCAAGGTTGGCGTTGGCCTTGTCGGCTTCGCGCTCGAGGTCGTCGAGTGCCTTGGCGCGCATCGACTCGGCCAGCGCGTTCACCGTGTCGGTGATCGACACGCCCTGCATCCCCTGCCGTTCGATCGATGCGCCGAGCTCGCTCAGCTCGCGCTGGTCGTATGTCGCGCCGAGCTGTTCGAGCGCCTCCCACAACGGCACGCCACGGAGCGGCGCAGTGGCGAGCTCGGCTCGGAGCAGCGAGAACATCTCGCTGTCGCCCACCCCGAGGGCGAACTCGATGGCCTGCTCCACGCTCTGATCGGTGGTGAGCCCGACGGCGACGAGTTGGATGAAGTCGTTGGTCGCTCGCCGGAACTCCCGCCGGCGGCGGGCAAGCTTCGTCCTGGCGTCGCTCATCATCACCCAAGCTGCGGCACCGCCGGTGCCGACGGCGAGCACCAGCCATGCTGGGCTGAGCGGCAGAGCGCCGATCGCGATCATCGCCGACACGCTGAGCACGACGGTGAAGGTGCCGATGGCGAACGCGGCGACGCATCGTGAGGCAAGCGTGGCAGAGTCGGCTGCGAGTGGCGTTGAGCCACCGGTGGCGGTAGCGCCGCCCGCTTCGTTGCCGTCGAGGTGTCGCCCGATCCAGCGCAGCACCGGGGATGTGGACGAGCCCGAAGCAGTCATGTTGCCTGGCAGGAGGATGGCTCGCACCTGGGCGATCGAGGGACGCTGCACCCGAATGCCGTGCACCACGCAGCCGATGGCCGAGGCGACGAGTGCCGCTGCCACCGCGGCGATGCCGAGCGGGCTCATGCGGGTGTCCCCTCGCTGCCGACGATCCGGTACCGAGCCGGTGATTCGTATCGACACAGCGACCGCAGCCACAGCACGCAACCCATCCACATCGACAGCGGGATCAACATCACCACCTGTCCGGCCGGCGTGCCGTAAGCGTCGAGCAGATCACCTGCCGCGAGGCGCAGGTAGGCGATCAGCACGATCGCGATCGCGACGAGCCGCTTCATCGATGAGTGGTAGATGGCCCGAGTGCGATCGACGCGTTCGCGTGCCCGCACCTCGTCGCGCGCCGCCGCGGCCAGGGTGCTGACCGTGTGGTGCAGCCGCGCGGCGCCGGCGGTACCCCCGACCACGAGCCTGATCGCGGCGATCGCCGCGTCGGACGTGGGGTGGTCGAGCTGTTCGGCGAGATCGGCGAGGGCGTCCTCGACGCGAAAGCCCTGCCGGCGGCGGAACGTGAAGGTAGCGAGCGCATCGCGGATAGCAACCGGCGGTCGCAGGGCGACCTGTTCGAGCGCTTCCTCGGCGCCGACCGACGAGCCACGCAGGGTGTCGCGGAGGTCTTCGAGCCACTTGGCGATGCCCTCGACACGTCGTCGTTCCTGCTCGGCCGCGACGTCGTGCATGAGGTGGGGCCACGCCACCGCGAGGAGACCTGCCGCACCCGCCAACACCGGCCAGCGGGTGGCGAGCAGCACTACGAATCCGACGGCAGCACCGATGGCGACGCGTTGGTCGTGGATGCCGCCGCCGGCGACACGCCGATTCGTTCGCCGGGCGACGACCGGCCCGGCAGCGCGGGTCGTTGCACCGGGAGTGAAGGCGAGCGCCACGCAGGCGGAGGTGGCCGCGACGAGTGCCGAGACGGCGAGGGCGATCGCGGCGATCGGCATACGATCACCTGGCCCCGCTGCTGGAGCGGATCGAGAACGCAGGATCGGCGGCGAGCAGCCGGTGGAGCATGCCGATCTGTGGTTCTCCGACGAGACGGGTGCCCTGATGTGGCGCCTCGGGGCTCGATGCGAACAGGCGATGAACGATGAACCTGGCGCCGTCCTCCTCCACCGAGGGCGCGACGATCTCGGTGACGCGCCGGCCGCTCTCGTTGTCGCCGGCCGTGTGCACCACCAGGTCGACACTGCGGTACACCTGCCATCTGGCCATCCGCAGCTCCACTCCGTTG
The DNA here is from genome assembly GCA_006515795.1 of Acidimicrobiaceae bacterium. Lineage (GTDB taxonomy): Bacteria > Actinomycetota > Acidimicrobiia > Acidimicrobiales > Ilumatobacteraceae > VFMC01. The sequence continues at coordinate 4,690 of VFMC01000156.1, forward strand.
TGGGCGGCGATCAGCTCGGCCAGGCGTTCCAACCCGTCCTTGGCGGAACCGCCGTGCACCGTGGCCATCGTGCCCTGCCCGATCGACATCGCCTGCACCATCGCGCCGCCCTCGGCGCCGCGCACCTCGCCGAGCACGATCCAGTCGGCCCTGGTGCGCACCGCCGGCACCATCATGTCGGCGCAGGAGATGCCGGCCCCGTCGCTGGTGGACGGGATGCGCGCCTGGTAGGCGTGCACGAACGGATGCGTCCCCATCTGGCTGATGTTGAGCTCGAAGTCGGTCTCGATGGTGATCAGCACGTCGTTCGTGTCGATCTCACCGATGAGGGCGCGCAGCAGGGTGGTCTTGCCCGAACCCATCCGCCCGGCCACCACGATCGACATGTCGGCAGCCACCGCCCCACGTAGCAGGGTGGCCGCGTTCTCGGGCAGCATGGATCTGATGACGAGGTCGTCGAGGCCGGCGCCGAACACCGCCGCCCGCCGGATGGTGATGAGCGGCCGGGCGACCACGTCGAAGCCTTCGCCGTGGAAGCGCACACCTGGTTCGAGTTCGAGATCGACGAACGGGTGCTCGCGGTTGAACGGGCGACGCCGGTGGGCTGCGGTGTCGTAGATGATCCGCTCGAGGTCGCGATCGCGACGCACCAGTGGGGCGAGCAGCTGACGCGTGCCGTCGACACGTTCGACGCGCACGGGGTCGGATCCGAACACCAACACGTCGGTCACATCGGGGTCGCGCAGCACCGAGAGCAGCTTCGGCAACCCGAACATCTCCGACAGGATGAGCTCGACCAGCGCCGTCTGCTCGGTGGGCGTGAGCGGGGTCTGCCGCCCGTCGAGGCGCTGGCCGTCGAGCTCGATGAGCACCGTCGATTCGAGCACGTCGCGGGTGATCTCCTCGCGGAGCTCGCGATCTGCCGCGGTCTCGTCGCGCTGGGGAAGCGGGAATCGGTCGCCGTAGCCACGACGCACCTCGCCGGCGAGTTGCTCGAGGTCGTCGTCGGTCATGCGGCACGCTCGCTGGGCAGCCAGGTGCGGAGGCGACCGACGAGACCGTCGGCGCTCTGCGAGAACTCGTGTCGGCGGAGCCGCTTGTGGCCGAACCCGGCGCCGCGGTGCAGCAGGTCGATGGCATCGGGTGACCATGGCAACCATCCGGCGAACCGTTCGCCGAGCTCGGCTTCCGCGTCGCCGCGCGACACCTTGGTGCCGGCGACCGGTGCATCGACGACGGCCACGCGGGTGATGTCGAGGGCGAGTCCGCGATCGTCGGGTGATGGCCGACCCAGCGACCGCGCCCACTCGAGCGTGGACACCAGATCGACCGCGTCGGCATTGGTGACCAGCAGGACGAGTTGGAGTTGCTGCAGCAGCAGGCTGTTCGGCGCTCCACCGCGCATCGTGCCGAGGTCGACCACGACCGGCCCGTCGAGCTCGCGAAGCGCGGTCTGCCAGGAGAACCGCGGCGAGTGGCACCCCCACGCCCGGAACGGGTCGCCAGGAGCGGTGATCAGTCGAACGCCGCCGATGTCGAGCGCGGCGTCGTCGAATCGCTCGACACCGCCGCCGCGGGTGGACGGGAACGCGAGTCGCTCCAGCGTGCCGGCGGCCGTGGGCGCGAGCGCGAACCGGGCGGCGAGCACGCCGCCTGCGGGATCGGCCTCGACCAGCCACGGTTCTTCGCCCTGGCCTGCGAGCGCGGCGGCGATGGCGACGGCAGTCGTGGTCGCTCCTACGCCGCGCCAGGCGCC
>VFMC01000574.1 GCA_006515795.1 Acidimicrobiaceae bacterium
CCGCGAGCCTCAGCGTCACCGCGAGCCAGGATCTGGGCGGCGGCGCATCGTCCGGCGGGCTCAACGCAGGCCAGGACTTCGGCGAGGATTTCTCGGTCGACACCGGCGCCGGAACGGCGACCCTCACGATTCTGTCGAGCCGCTCCTTTCCGGCGACGAGCGTCACCGTGACCGCGAGCATCTCCGACATCCGAGGCAACGCCTCGAACGCGGTGAGCTTCGCCTTCACCGGCGGCCAGGCGACGGCCACGCGCCGTCCGTTCGACACCACCGACCGCTGGCTCTTGAACTTCGTGCGCGACAACTACACGGTCGATTCGACGATCTCGAGCGGCACGGTCACGCTCTCGATCATCGCGGGCGCGAACGGCACATCCGATTTCGTCGAGGATCTGCGACTCCTCGGCCTCCAGAGCGCCTCCCCGCCCGCGGCCGCCGTTTCTGCCGACACCAACGGCACAGTTCTCAGTTCGGTGAAGCTGGCGATCCTCGGGTATCTGAACGTGTACTACGGCCGCAACGCGGACGGCTCTGCGTCAAGCGGGTCCGCGAACATCAGTTTCAGCCAGACCGTGCCCGCGTCGCCGTACTCTGCAATCGGCATCGGTGGAGACGACCCCGTTCCGGGCTACACGATCGGCCGGGCCGAGTACGACTACCGCAACGCGCTCTCGAACGACGACGACGACAGCGACCTCGGCGTCTTCACGACCAATCTGATCGACTTCTACATCAATTCGAGCTTCACGTTCAAGAGCCGGTTCGATCCGCTGATCTCGGGGCGCGGCACCGTCGTCGGGCATCACGCCGATGATGTGACCGTGCTTTCGCCCGGGTTCGACCGCTCGGCCGGAGGCAACACCGCCGCTCAGAACTCGCGCTACGACCAGATCGCGACCGCGATCGACTCGATCGCCCGTGCGGTCGCGACGATTCTCGCTCACGAGATCGGCCACTCGGTCGGGCTGGTCGCCAACGGCGCGCCCACCGGAGGGTTGTTCGGAGGCGAGTATCTTGCGTCCTTCGCCGGGGCCTACACGAACACCTACCACCTCGACACCAGCGCCAACGACATCATGGCGGCGTCGCTGAGCTTCACCGGCATGATCTCGACCGGCGCGTCGGCGCCAAGTTTTCCCGAGCTGATCCTCGCCTACTTGCTCGAGCAGGTCCTTCTGGATTGAACGCCATGCACCGAAGACGAACCCCCATCG
>VFMC01000575.1 GCA_006515795.1 Acidimicrobiaceae bacterium
TGGCGCGGACCATGCCGCGAGGCGCTTCCACGCCATGACGCCGCGACGCGACCACGCGCCGGCCGGCGGGCGGCACCGGGCGCGCCGGGAGAGCTCGGAGTGCCAGACCCACGCTCAGCGGCCACTTCTCGTGGTCGGTGCGGCCTCGCCCCGACGAGCCGGTTCGATCCGTTCGACCACGCGGAGGCGCGCGCTGCGCGCCCGCGGGTTGGCTGTCTGCTCGTCCGCCGACGGAGTCTTCGGGACCCGGCGCACCACCCTGACGATCTGCACCGCGTCGCACACGCACGGCAGTTCCGGCGGGCACGTGCAGCCCCCGGTCTCGGCGGCACGCATGACCTGCTTCACGATGCGATCCTCACCGGAGTGGTACGAGAGCGCGGCAACGCGGCCGCCGACGGCGGTCCGGCGGATCGCCTGCTCCAGCGCGGTCGGTAGCACGTCGAGCTCCTGGTTCACCTCGATGCGGATGGCCTGGAAGGTGCGCTTCGCCGGATGTCCACCCGTTCGCCTGGCGGCCGCTGGAATCGCAGTCACCACCACCTCGGCCAGCTGCGAGGTGTTCTCGATCGGTCGCGCAGCGACGATCGCCCGAGCGATGCGGGTGGCGAATCGCTCGTCACCGTGCCGCCGCAACACCTGGGCGAGGCTGCGCTCGTCGTACCCGTTCACGAGGTCGGCGGCGCTCCACTCCTCGCGCCGATCCATGCGCATGTCGAGCGGTGCGGTGAGACGGTACGAGAACCCGCGTTCGGCGCGGTCTAGCTGCGGCGAGCTCACCCCGAGGTCGAACAGTGCGCCGGAGAGGGAATCGATCGAGAGTGCTTCCATGGCCTGTTCGAGGTGGTCGAAGCGGAGATGCGCTGTAGCGGCTCTGTCGCCGAAGACCTGCAACCGCTGCCGGGCGATGGAGAGGGCGTCGCCATCCCGGTCGAGACCCAGCACCCGTAGGTGCTGATGGTGCTCGAGCAGCAACGTGGCGTGGCCTGCTCCCCCGAGGGTGGCGTCGAGCACCCACCCGCCCGGGACGGTGGCGAAGATCTGGACGATCTCGTGTGCCATCACCGGCTGGTGGACGAACTCGACGTTCATCGGGTCACTCTCCCGAGCTCGTGGTGCATCTGCAGTCTGCCGGACGGCGGGTGTCGCCGGGATGTCTCCCCGGTCGACGAGACGGCAAGCGGGCGGAGTGGGGCTGTCCATCTTGCCGTCGGGTGCGGTTGGTGTCTTCATGGTCGAGGCGCAGTCATCGGCGTCGTTTGACCTCGGTCCTCCTTCTGTTGCTTTGTCGAATCGGTGGTCGAATCGGTGGTCGAATCGGTGGTGCCGAGCTGCGTCTCTCCGGCGAGGTCGCTCGTACCCTCCTCGTTGATGCGGGCGAACCGCTGGGGAGACCAGATCTCGATCTTGGTGAAGTTGCCGGTGACGATCACCCGGCTCTCGGTGGTGAGGTCGGCATAGGCGCGGAGCTTGTCGTCGACCATCACCCGTCCTTGCTTGTCGACGGCCACCATCGATGCGCTCGATGCCACCGCTCGTTGACGCTGGCGGCTCACCTCACCGCGTTCGACACGGGCGACCAGTTGGTGGGCCATCGTCTCGAACTCGGCGGAGGGGATCACGTTGACGCATTGGTCGTCGCCGAAGACGAGGTAGCAGTGCTCGCCGAGGTGCGTGCGGAACGAGGCCGGCAAAGCCAGCCGTCCCTTCTCGTCGAGTTGACGCTCGTGCGTCCCGACGAACAGCACCACGATCTCCCTGCTCTCTGGGGTTGCCTCGGGTCACCACGAGAACGCGTGATTCCCCACCCGTTCCCCATTCTTCCCCACAATGCCCCTTTGTGTCAACTATTCTCCCCACCTCGCCCCCGAACCCGCCCGAACCGCCCCGGGGAAGGTTCGTGCGCCGCTGAGATCGAGCGGCGCGCGTGGGGTTGCGGTGTCTGCGGACCACGGGCTGGTTGGGGTTGTCGGGGGATCTGTGTGAGAGGGGTTGTTCATACTGTTGGGATGGATGTTTGTCAGGTGGCGACGGAGCAGTTGGAAGCCG
>VFMC01000157.1 GCA_006515795.1 Acidimicrobiaceae bacterium
GCAACGTCGGCGACCGCGACGTCGGCGACCGCGGCGAGCGGCGCGGCCGCATCGGTGTTCGGCAACGTGGCCTTCGAGAACACGATGTACTCGTTGCAGAGGATGTCGTAGGCGTTCAGTTCGGCGCGCTCGATGAGCTGCACCTCGCGCAGGTTCAGGAAGCTCTTGATGGTGTTCTCGTCGTTGCGATCGACCACGACCAGCGCCTTGCCCTCGATGCCGAGCGACGACAGCGCCGCCTTCGCGGCCTTGGTCTTCGGGGCGGCGAAGCCCCAATCGTCGACGACGATGATCTTGCCCTCGGCAGCCCGATCGGAAAGTGCCGAACGCAGCGCGAGCTTGATCATCTTCTTCGGGGTGCGCTGGTCGTACTTGCGCGGCTTCGGTCCGAGCGCAACACCACCACCGCTGAAGTGCGGCGACCTGGTGGAGCCCTGGCGGGCGTTACCGGTGCCCTTCTGCTTGAACGGCTTCTTGCCACCACCGCTCACCTCGGCGCGCGTCTTGGTGCTCTGCGTTCCGGCCCGGCGGGCGGCGAGTTGGGCGGTGACGACCTGGTGCAGCACGGGCACGTTCGGTTGGATCCCGAACACGTCGGCTGGGAGCTCGAGGTTGCCGGCAGCCTTGCCGGCGACGGTCTTGATGGTGATCGAGGCCATGGTCAGTGTGCGCCCTTCTTGTGACCCTTCACGGCGTTGCGGACGATGACGACGCCACCGTTCGGGCCGGGAACCGACCCCTTCACGAGCAGCAGGTTGCGCTCGGTGTCGGCTTGGACCACTTCGAGGTTCAAGGTGGTGACCTGCTCGTGGCCCATGTGACCGGCCATCTTCAGGCCCTTGAACACACGGCCGGCGAAGCTGGCCTGGCCGATCGATCCCGGCGCACGGTGGTGCTTGTGGTTACCGTGGCTGGCGCCCTGGCCTTTGAAGTTGTGCCGCTTCATGCCACCGGCGAAGCCCTTGCCCCTGCTCACCGCGGTGACATCGACCTTCTGGCCTTGGGTGAGCTGATCGACGCCGATCTCCTGGCCGACCTCGAAGCCGTCGACGGAATCGAGGCGCAGCTCGACCAGCCTGCGGCCCGGTTGGACGCCCGCCTTGGCGAAGTGTCCGGCCTCGGGCTTGGTGAGCTTCTTCGCGTCCTTGTGGCCAAAGGTGACCTGGAGGGCCATGTACCCGTCGCGCTCGGTCGTCTTGACCTGCACGATCCGAGCCGGCTCGACGCGGAGCACGGTGACGGGAACGACCTTGTCGTTCACCCACACCTGGCTCATGGCGACTTTCTCGCCAACGATCGCTTTCAGTGCCATAATCGGCAGCCTTTTCCCTCGGACCCGACCGACGCCGGGCATCTGTTTCACCTGGTGGCACCGATTGCCCCGGCGCCATTCACGCAAATGCTCCGACGGTCGAGGACCGGCGGAGCACCGAACTGAGTTGTTGCCGTGTGGTCCCCCTCGATGATTCGCAGCCGAACCATGACGGGCGCACCCGGACGCAAATTGACTTGGCAACGCTACCGGCATGGGGTGCCCCGCGCCAACCTGCGCGAGGCACCGGTCAGACGGTGCTGCCTCCTGGGCGGGCGCCGCTCGCGAACGGGTTGCGGTAGCGGCCGAACGCGTCGCGGACGAGGTAGGGGATCACCTTCGGCTCGTCGATGACGTAGCGGCGCCATCGCCGCCTCGGCTCGCGGGCCAACCGCCAGAACCACTCGAGGCCGATGTTGGTGATGAACGCAGGGGGCCGACGCACAGCGTCGGCCTCGTAGTCGATCGTGCCACCCAGCGGCAGGTACAGCTTCACGCTGGTGAGGCGGTGGCGATGGCTGGCGATCCACTTCTCCTGACGCCCCGCGCCGAGCGCGACCAGCAGGGCGGTTGCCCCTGACGCGTTGATCTGATCGACCAGCGCGTCGTCCTCGGCGGTGCCATCGGCCAGCTCGAACGACGGGCTGGCGGTGCCGACGACGATCTCGCGGCCGACCTTCGCGTTGATGTCGGCAGCTGCCTTGTCGGCGATCCCGGGTGCCGCTCCGCACAGGAACACCGTCACCGACGGGTCGCCGGCGTAGCGCGTGTAGAACCTCGGGAAGTAATCGGATCCGGAGACGCGCTGCTGGACACCGCGCCGCAACAGCTTGAGCGCGAAGTACAGGAACTGGCTGTCGCAGGTGACGACATCGAAGTTGTCCCAGATGTCGTAGAAGGCACGGTCCTTCTGGAGCTTGACGATCATGTCGACGTGCAGAGTTGCGATGGCGCCCTCGCGGATCTCGACGAGCTCGTCCATCGAGAGGTCATCGACGTACACGTTCAGCACCGGCACCCGCCGGCGCCGAGCAGCAGCGGCGGTCACGAGACGAGCCCGGTCGTGAACTTCTCGATGAGCTGCTTGGTCTGCAAGATGTTGCCCCGCGACGACGCGCCGAAGACGATCGACTCGATCTGTGGCCGCGCGCAGATCCACTCGATCGCCTCGCTGGCCGGAATGGCGCCCGACGCGAGCACCGACATCGCCACGAGCCGCACCTGACGGGTGCGGACCGTGTGGTCGTACAGCTCGACTCCTCCCGACATCCGAAAACCGATCTTGTTGTAGTTGCAGCAGATGATCGGGTTCTCGAGGCCCACCGACTCGAGCGTGTCGAGCAACCGCGGCATGTTCATCGTGAAGAAACCGGCCTCGGCACCGTGGTTGTCGCGCACGTAGTCGTGGAACGACCGGAACATCGCCCCCATGCCCAGCCCGAGCAGCAGGTCGACGACGACGTTCTGCAAGAACACGACCGGGGCCTTGGTTCCGCCGAACCGCTTGAGCTCGGCGTCGACGAGCATGATCATCAGCTTCTCGGCATCTTTGCGCAACCCCGCCCTGGCCCCTTTCCAAAGGGTCTCCACGACACCGCCTGGGGCGAACTGCCGGAGCGTCTCCATGACGCCGACCTCGCTGATCGCGTTGGCGTACTTGTGGGCGTAGGGCATGCCTGGGTAGAACTGGAAGTCGGCGTACCGCGCCGGGTTGGCACGCACGTGATCGGCGACCGCGCCGATCGCGTCGTGCGTCGTGCACATGAAGGTGCGAATGCCGGCGTCGTAGGCGACGTCGAGAACTTCGATGATGTCGTCGACGGTTCGAAAGCGCATGGCCTGGGCCCGCGCCCTCTCCTCGGACATGTGGTTGACACCGAAGAACTGGTTGTCTCCGAACAGGATTCGGTCCATCTTGGCCATGGCGACGGTCATTCTCGGCTCGTCTTCGCGCACGCCTTGATGATCAGGTCGATCGTCCAGTCGGTCTCGTACGCGCTGTTGAAGGAGTTGAGCGGCGCAGTTTCACCGGCCTGGGCGGCGGCGACGAAGCTGTCGACCTGCGCCGAGTACTCCTCGCCGCGGAGGTAGAACGACACCGGCTGCTGCAACTCGGTGATGTACTTGATCGTCCAGCCGGATTCGTAGCCCTCGAACCGGTGTCCCGGCTTGAGGAACAGCTGGCACTCCTGACGGTCGGCGTAGACCTTTCCGTGCGTGCCGTACACCGTGACCGAGGTGCTCATCTTTCGCTGCGACTCGTCGCTCCAGTTGGTCTCGAGCTGGCCGGAGAACCCGGCGGCATACCCGAACAGCGCGTACACGGCGTCCTCGACGTCGACGGAATGGATGTTCGTCAACCGGGCACCCAGCACCTGTTGGGGTGGCCCGACGATCCAGTTCATGAGATCGACCACGTGTGATGCGTAGTCGTGCAGGCAACCTCCGCCCTCGGACTTCTTCGATCGCCACGTCATGGCCGACTTCGGCTTGGTGACGACCTGCCCGAACGCTCGCCCATCGATGTGGTACACCTCCCCGATCGCCCCCGACCGCACCAGCCGGCGCACCTCGGCGAAGGTGCCGATGAAGCGGTTGTGGTAGCCGACCTGATTGGCCACGCCGGCCTGGACGGCAGCCTGCGACATCTGCCACGACTGGGCCGCGCTCAGCGACAGAGGCTTCTCGACGAAGACGTGCAGACCACTCTCGATCGCGTACATCGCCGCATCGAAGTGCGTGGCGCTCGGTGTCGCGATGACGACCGCATCGAGAGGCGCCTTGTCGATGAGCTTCTCGTACGACTTGTAGGTCTCGATGCCGGTCTGCGACTGAACTGCGGACGCGACGAACGACTGCGGCTCGCAGATGCCGGTCACCTCGACCGACCGGTGCGCGTTGAAGAGGGCCAGGTGCGAGAGGCCCATCTTTCCGACACCGATGATCCCAACTCGAACCATGGGTCCCGACACTACCGATTCACCTTCGATTGCCACCCGGCGTCAGGCCTCCGGGTGCGTGTCGGCGAAGAACGACGCCCGCTGCCGTTTCGACAACCGATCGTCGAAGCAGGGGTTACGGTGCAGCTGCGGGTACTTGGGCGAGCGCGACGTGTAGGTGTAGATGAGCGCGAGCCGCTGCGAGCTGTGTGGCCTGCCGTGGTGGAAGAGGCGGGCGTTGTCGGCGATGGCCACAGTACCGCGGGGGCCGGTGACCTGGCGCCACTCGGCCCGCGGCACGAGCGTGGCCATCTCGTCGTCGAGCAGCGGGTCGCCCGCCGCCCGGTAGCCGCGATCCTTGATCTGCGCCGACTGGCGGTTGGTCTGCTGAAGCGGGATGTACTCGAACGGCCCGTCGTCGATGCCGACGTGGTCGAGGTAGACGATGACCCGCAGCACCCGATGGTCCTCGGTGTCGATGTGCCAGATGCGGGTGCCGACCTGTTGATCGGTGCCGAGGTCCTTGCGCAGATGAACAGTGGCGAAGGCGGCCGGAACGCCGAGGTAGCCCTCGGCAAGATCGAGGAGGGTCTCGTCGAGCCCGGCCAGCAGGGCCTGCGGAGCCTTCGCCAGCAACTCGGGCGGGTCGACGCTGATGCAGTGCGCCGCGGTGTTGCGCCCATCGGACAGATCGCCCTCGAAGCGGCCGACCCCCAACGGCTCGAGCTCGGCCAGCAACGCGTCGACCTCGGGCCAAAACCGGTCGGCGTTGGCGATGCCGAGCCGCGAAGCTCGGCGGCGAGCGGCTTGGCCGCTGGAGCGAAGTGACGCTGGCGGCCACTCACCCACAGTGCCGGGCGATGCAGCTGGTAGAGCACCGGAGACAACTTGGAGCTACGACGAAGTCGAGACCGAACCCGATCTCGAACCGATGCGAGAGAACCGACCAACCCAGCCACACCCCCACCCTACAGGGCCGAGATCGCCGACTCGAAGCTAGCCTCTGCCCGTGGTGGGCCACCTTCCATGAAGATCTCGTACTTGTCGACGCACTACCCGTTCGTATCGCACACCTTCATCCAGCGCGAGATCCTCGCCCTCCAGCACCTCGGTCTCGAGGTGTTCCCGATCGCCCTCAACAAGGCCCACCAGTCCGACCTGCTGACCGAGATCGATCGCCGCGAGGCAGCCCGCACGTTCTATGTGAAGGGCCTCGGTCGGGCCCGGATCGTCGGGGGGCTGCTCAGCACGTTCGCTCGCCACCCGCTCGCCACCGGGCGCGGGCTGCGCCGAGCGCTGAAGGACACCAGGTTCGACGTCTCCTACGCCGTCAAGCGGGTGCTCCAGTTCATGGAGGCGGTTCTCGTGTGGCGCCACAGCATCAAGCACGACACGACCGCGATCCACGCCCACTTCGGTCAGGCGCCCGCCACCGTTGCCCGGTTCGCCGCCGCGTTCGGCAACGACGTCGGACGCGGCGTCCGCACTTGGAGCGTCACGATCCATGGGTGGCACGAGTTCGTCACCGAGGACTCGTCCGACCTCAAACGCAAGATCGACACCGCCGATCTGGTGGTCGGCATCAGTGATTTCACACGCGCCCAACTCATGCGCATCGGCGATCCGAGCCGATGGCACCACCTCGCCGTGGTCCGATGCGGTCTCGCCCTGGCCGAGTTCCCCCGACGCCCCGATCAGCCGATCGGCGACGTTCCCTTGATCGTCGTCACCGCCCGGCTGTCGCCCGAGAAGGGTCACCTCGTCCTTGTCGAGGCGCTGTCGATCCTGCGTTCCCGCGGAGTTGCGATGCAGGCACGGTTCATCGGCTCCGGGCCGTTCGGCGACGAGATCGCTGCTGCAGCGGTTCGGTTCGGGGTCGACGACATCGTCGAGTTCACCGGACCACTACCACCGGGCGAGGTGGCCGCAGAGCTGGGCGCGGCCGACATCTTCTGCCTACCCACCTTCGCCGAGGGGCTCCCGGTGTCGATCATGGAAGCGATGGCCATCGGCGTACCCGTCGTCACCACCTACATCAGCGGCATCCCGGAACTGGTCATCGACGGTGTCACCGGATGGGTCGTGCCAGCCGCGAACGCCGAGCTCCTCGCCGACAAGCTCGAGCAGGTCAACGGCCCCGATCGACTCGCGATCATCCAAGCCGCGCGTCAGCGCGTCGAGTGCCGACACGACATCGCCAGCAACGCACCGCAACTCGCCGCACACCTCCGCGCCTGCCACGACCGCACCGATCGATTGGAACGACGATGAGCAGCGACCACTCTCCGGACATCGAGCTCGACGACCGCCTCGTGAGCGTGATCGTTCCCGTCGGGGGCGTCGATCTTCCGCTCGAGGAGCAGCTCCACGCGCTGATGGCCCAACAGCTCGCCGATCCGGTCGAGTTCATCGTCGCCTTGAACAGCGACGACCCGTCCCAGGCGGCGCGGCTCGATGCTCTGCTGGCACGGCTCGCCGATCCGAGGTTCCGGGTGGTGCCGGCGTTCGAGGTCCGTGGCGCCGCGCATGCCCGCAACGTGGGCTCGGCAGCAGCTCGAGGTACCCGGTTGGCCTACTGCGATGCCGACGACCGCGCTCGCCCCACATGGTTGCAGAACCTGGTCAACGCCCTCCACGAGTTCG
>VFMC01000576.1 GCA_006515795.1 Acidimicrobiaceae bacterium
GACGTCGCCGTCCGGCCCGCGCCGTTCGACCGCGCGTTCGTCGCCGACTTCGTGCACAGCGACACGGCGGACTACGGCGTCGACCACTACTACCGCGAGGTGTCCGAGGGACGGACGCGAGTCACGGGCGACGTGGACGACGTGCACGGGTGGTACACGCTCGCGGGCGCGACGGCCGACTACTGCAGCCGCGTGATGGACAACGGCCACGGCGAGATCCTCGGCTACGCCTGCGACCTCGCGTCGATGCACGCGGACGCGATCGCGGCGTGGGGGCGCGACCCGCGGACGGCCGGCACCGACGTGTTCGTCATGGTCTACGACGGCTACGGAACGGTCGGCGTCGAGTCCGGTCTCTCCGGCACCGACCTCGCCGCCGTCACCGTGCCCGCGACGAACGACGTCGTGAACGCGCGCAACACGCGCGTCGTCGTTCACGAGATCGGACACTTCCTCGGGCTCCGCCACGCCGCCGGGTGGCGCTGCGACGCGAGCACGGTGGTGCACGACGGCTACGTCGTCTCCGAGCACGACGTGAGCCCGAGCCCCGAGGAGCTGACCGGCGCGCTCGACCCCTACGGCTGCTCGCTCCTCACGTACGGCGACGAATACGACCCGATGGGCGGCGGCGGCACGTTCCACCACGGGATGTTCCACAAGTGGCGGCTCGGCTGGGCGAGCGCCGACCACGTCGTGACCGCCGGCCGATCTGGCGAGTACGTGCTCGACGCGATGGAGACCGCGTCGACCGGCATCACGCTGCTGCACGTCCCGATCGATCACGGCTACACGCGAGGGCAGTACTACGTCGTCGAGTACCGGACCCGGACGGGCCTCGACGGCGACGACACCGATCCGACGCATCCCGCGATCGACGGCGTGCTCGTGCGCCGCGTGCGCGTGAACGTGAGCGGCCCCGGGACTGCGATCCCCGACCGCGACGTGAGCGGTGCGAGCAACCACGTCTACGTGCCCGGCGTCGACTTCGTCGATCCGTACCGCGGGATCCGGCTCACGGTGCTCTCGACCGACGGCGCGCAGGCCCGCGTGCGGCTCGACTACGAGACGCGCTTCCCGCGCGAGGATCCGTGATCGCCGGCGCGGTCGGCGCCCGTCACTGCGCAGCCTGACACCCCTCGCGCACCGGCCGGCCGCTCGGCGGCTCGACGATGATGAACTCGACGCGGCGGTTGCGGCGACGGTCGCG